>CALDNG010000249.1 GCA_937915285.1 uncultured Desulfomonile sp.
TCCATTCGGTCATCGTGCTCCGTACCAACGATGGGCGTTTTCTGGGTAATCCATTAGATGACGTCCAACTGGCATATCTTAAAGCTTTGGGTTTAAGTCAGGAAATCTTCACGAAAGCATAGGTGACTGATTGCCACTTTTGTGCCCGGATCAAAAAGATCAACACAAGCCATGTAAAGCTCACACAAAAAAGGCGGAGAGAATGAGACCAATCTGACGTATAACTATCAATGTCTCATTTACAAAAAATACCAGTTCCATCACTCTTGAGGGCTCGGAACGTGAGGCTGAAAAAACAGCCTCCAGGAGGGGCCACTTTAGGGACACATTTTAGGACACACCTGTGTGTATAAACTGCATAAAACGGCGTAATTTCGATACAGGATTATTTGCTCAAAAATCAAAAAAGGGCTACGTTTTTTAACGTAACCCTTTGTTTTTATTGGTACGCCCAAGAGGATTCGAACCTCTGACCTACGGATTAGAAGTCCGTTGCTCTATCCAGCTGAGCTATGGGCGCATTCCGTTGAAGAAACCTTTGTGCTTGAATGATCAAGTATAAACGTCTCTTTTATACTTTTAGAATGCTGATGTCAATAACACGTTTTCAAATAATGGGAGTTTTTTTCAGGCATGAAGCTTTGATAAAAATCCACCATAGTGATAATAATGTCGAATCAGGCAGTAACACTTGACGAAAGGCTCATATGCGGCCATCGCACATATATCTGGTTTCATTGTGTCTGATCTGGATAGTGTCAGCAGTCATTGTAAATCCATCAGGCGAATTCATGGTGAATGATGATTATGCTTTTGTAAGCAGTCTTGAGAAACTCATGACAGAGGGGAAACTGGGATCCACGGGAAAAGGTCCAGCCCATGCGTCCGGAGGTCCTTCGTTGGTGACTCATCTTGCATGGGGGTGGGCATTCACCAAGGTTTTCGGATATTCCCTAACCAGCTTGAGGCTTTCAATCTGTTTTTTAGGTCTGATGGGCGTAATTGGCTTGTTCCTGATACTGCGGTCCATTCAGGCGCCTGATTGGCTCAGTTTTTTGGCCTCACTCACCCTGATGTTCAATCCTCTGTACTTCTCACAGTCTTTCACATTCATGACAGACATCACCTTCGTGACACTCATCATATTCTCGGTTTACTTTCTAAACCTGGGGATAGAGCGTGAATCGACAGCTCTTGTAATAACAGGACTGATCCTTTCCCTAGCCGGTATGCTGACCCGTCAACTGGCGCTGGTAATTCCAGTGGCGTTCGCAATAGCCGTCCTTATAACTGCTGGCGGAAAAAAGTTTGGACGAATTCGATGCCTGTCGCTTACATTCATCTTTGTAATAATACCCTGGCTTGGGTTTGAGTGGTTCCTTTCCTTCATTGGAAGTTCTCCGATAACAAAACATGAGAAACTCCATGACCTTTTCTCTTATCCCTTTCTCAAGGGTTTTCCTGATTATCCGATATTTGTGCTGGGGCAATTCTCCCAGAGTGTCCTCGGATACACCGCCTTTCTGATTTCACCGGTCATTGCCCTAAGGCTCCGGGAATTTTCAGGCTCGAAACCTTTCACGATTTTTCTCATTACGATAACAGGCCTTTCCGTTGTTCTGGAAGTAGGCATTGCGACCGGCCTGATAGCCCCTCCGATACTGTTATCCAGGAATGTGATCTACAACTTCGGCATAGGTCCTGTCTTGCTAAAGGATTCATACATTTTGGGGATAAACCGGACATGGACCATGTCCCCTATGGTTTTTTACTTCATCGTGTGGTGGACAATACTGTGTCTTGGCATTGTCCTGATAAAACTTTTCGAGTTTGGGGCAGTCCTGTTTGGGTCTCTCAAATCGAGGTCATTTCCAGACGTCAGGTTTTTGTCTGTCCTTACTATTCTTGCGACGGGCGGATATTCTTTTCTGGTCATTCTGACAGATCTTCACGATAGATATGTCATTCCGATTTCTGCGCTCATGCTCATCTGGATATGTTCGAGCGATCTTCGCTCCAGACAATATGTTTATTCCTGGAAGTTTAGGGCCTTGGCATCAATTCCGCTGGTGTTCATGATGGTGTTCTCGGTCCTGGGGACCCGCGATTTCATGGAGATTAGACGCACAGTGTCAAAGGCTAATTACTTCCTTGTCAGCCATCTGAAAGTCAAGCCCTGTGATTTTGACGGAGGATTCGAATTCAACGGTTACAATTGTTATGACACGGAGCATAGGGTCGGCAGTGGTCAGAGTTGGTGGTGGGTAAAAAATGAAAAATACATTGTCACACTAGGCAGTCTTGCAGGTCATGAAACAGTCGCGGAATTTCCTTTCGAACGGATGCTTGGGCCAAATGGTAAGGTCCACATACTCAAACCTGCCAGGAACTGACAAATTCAATTATGACGAAATAATAGTTGTGTGTGAGTGATCAAATTCGTCGATATTTCCCGATCAGTCATACATTCTGTTCGTCCATAAATGCCATGCCCAGCATTATGTGGAAAAACCAGCTAATCTGTGGATGGTATATTCCATCGAATATCTGAAACTGTATAACCATAGCCAAGGCGGGGAGAAATAGCGCCAGTGGGTGAGGATAGAAGGAGCCCTCGTCAGCTTTGACCAGCTTGAACATCCTGAACAGAACAAAACCCACGGCCACGAAATAAATGAAAGAGAACGGCAGTCCGAATTCAGCTATCAGGGTAAGTGGCAAATTCTCCGATGTGATGACTGTTCTGGTCATACGGAAGAATCTTTCATTGGTGACAAACGGATATTTTACCTCGTAATCCTCTAGTAGCGCCGTTCTAGGCGCAAATGGTCCGATCCCGAAGAATGGATGCCGCATGGCAATGTGGGCAGAGAAGAATATGTTTTCAATCCTGTAGGCGACCGATTGGCTTTCTTTCGGCAGATCGTTGACAATAACCGATGAGAATATGGCCACAAGAATCGTACACCCTGCCAGAGCAGCCACGAGAATTTTCCTTATCTTCGTTACTTTCCACAAGAAGAGCATGCCTACGAGAAAAACAATTATAGGTATGACCGGTCCAGTGGAAACTCCGCCCCATACAAGGTTGGCCAAAAGGGTTATGTATCCAATGACTAAGGTCACCGCTCCGATGATGAAACCGGTTTGTCCGGCAGAAGCTATCAATGCGATCGGAGCAAACGACAAGACGATGACCCTTGAGCTTATGGCGTGATAGCCTACATCCATGAATCTGTAACCCAATCCTGTGAGTTGCAGCCCCAGGAAAAAAAGGAAACAGGAACCCAGCATAAGGCCAAGACACAGATAAACGAACCCTTTCCTGATCTCCACCGATTTGAGGAGCAGCCTCGCGCACCAATAGCCGCCCAAAGAGGAGGACATGATCACAAAGGCCCTCCATCCTGAAGATGCGGGAGTAACGCTCAAAAAAGCGCTTCCTGACGCAAACAACACCAGTGCGACAGAAACAGCCACTTCCCACGACCTTATTTTTATACCTGCTCTTGGAACAAGGAATAATGCAGCGAGAAACGAAAAAAAACAGAGCATTCCTGAGAACACGTTTGCACGCTCCCCCGGAACCAAAACCACATAAGGCGACAGAAAAGTTAGCTGGATGGAGGTGACAACAAAAATGGCCGATGCAATATAAAATTTATAACGCGACGTTTTTGATACTGTCAAAGGGGTCTCCCCGTGAAATTACACACGTACCCGTACGTGAATGCGCCCGATTTGTTTGAAGCCCCTTGCGTTAACTGTCTGAGAGCATTCCGGACTGTATATAATGGAATTATAGTTGTCAACCTCATAAAAACGGCTTTTGGGCAAGATATGTATCGTCAACATCGGCGCCTCGGTTCCATGCGATCGGGCTTCGTTGACACCCAAGCGCAGCATTGATATAAAATTGTAATATCAATCAGTGTTTGTTTTAATATCCTCTCCGCTGCCGGTTGGATCAAATAAGATGGAAGGTGGCTGATCCCTGGAGGAAGAATTTATGGGTAATTCGGTATTGCTGGGGGTAACCGGAGGCATAGCGGCATACAAGATCCCTGCGCTGGTGCGCTTGCTGACTTCTGCGGGGATGGATGTAAATGTGGTTATGACCCGGAATTCGACGAATTTCGTTACTCCATTGACGCTGGCCACCCTCAGTGGAAACAGGGTATGTCTGGATATGTGGACTAATCCCGATAGACCTTCGGTGGAACATATCGAGTTGGCGGACAAGGCCGACATCGCAGTGATAGCGCCGGCAACGGCAAACTTTATAGGAAAGATGGCAAATGGAATAGCCGATGATATGCTCTCAACAGTAATTCTGGCCCTGAAGAGTCCAATAATAGTATGTCCATCAATGAACGTTAACATGTTCGAAAATGTAGTGGTTCAACAAAACATCAATAAACTTGGAGAGATGGGATGCCTGGTGATGTCTCCGGACTCGGGTTATCTCGCCTGTGGATGGACTGGGCCCGGGCGCATGCCTGAACCTGAAGAAATTTTTGTCGAGATCCAATCGGCGCTCACGAAAAAAGACCTATCTGGCCTCAGGATTCTGGTTACAGCGGGCCCCACTCAGGAGCCTCTTGATCCTGTGCGTTTCATCACCAACAAATCATCGGGCAAGATGGGAGTGTCAATTGCGCGTAGGGCTTTGTTCAGGGGCGCAAGCGTGGACCTGGTTTCAGGTCCGATCAGTGTGGAGCCTCCACGAGGAGTTAATCAAGTCAAGGTAAAAACAGCTTCCGAGATGATGGACAGGGTGCTGGAACTGGCGCCGTATTGCGATATAATTATCAAGGCGGCTGCAGTGGCTGATTTTTCGTGCGAAAACATGAGTGATTCCAAGATAAAGAAAGACAGTTTTGATGGCATACTCAAGTTGAGGCGCAACCCTGACATATTGAAGGAACTTGGTCAGAGAAAGAGGTCCGGGCAGATACTGGCCGGCTTTGCCGCAGAGACCGCTAATGCTGTTGAAAATGCCCAATCCAAGCTAAACTCCAAGAATCTGGATGTTATAGTTGTTAATGATGTCACGCAGCCAGGAGCGGGCTTTGACTGTGATACCAACATAGTTAAACTTATTTTTAAGACCGGTCGTCAGATGGATCTGGAGCTGATGTCAAAAGAGGAAGTCGCCGACCAGATATTGAACGAATGTCTTGGACTTTTGAAAAAAGCTTGATTCAGATGACATCGCTTCGATTGAAGAGAAACGGACTCATGTAGAATATATGCCCAATGAGATTGAAGACACCCTTAACGCACTGAGGAGCTATGTCCAGGCCCAGATAGACGCGGGCTTGAGATACACGTTTGCGCCTCAAATTACGGTGGATTCCAGGGCCTTGGAGGACGGGCGCTCCGGCGCCAAGGCTGAAATGACTCTCCAGGAGGATGGATTGGCTTACGGGCTAGAAAAGATACGTCAGGAAATGGGGGACTGCCAGAGGTGCAAGTTACACTCTACGAGAACCAACATTGTGTTTGGTGAGGGTAATCCTCAAGCCCGCCTGATGTTCATTGGAGAGGGGCCAGGGAGAGACGAGGATATTGAAGGACGACCCTTCGTGGGGAGGGCAGGTCAGTTATTGACAAAAATGATCGCTGCCATGGGCCTGGAAAGATCAGATGTTTTCATAGCCAACATAGTGAAGTGTCGCCCACCTCAAAACCGTGATCCGGAGTCCGATGAAGTTGAGAATTGCATAAAGTTCCTTGAAGCGCAGATATTGGCGATACAGCCGGAGGCCATCGTGACCCTCGGAAGGGTCGCACTCAAGGCCCTACTAGGATTCCAGGGACCCATGGGTAGCTTTCGCGGCAAATTTTACGAGCGAAACGGAATCCCTGTTATGCCGACTTTCCATCCGTCTTTTCTATTAAGACAGGGGCCCAATGACAGAAAATACAAGAGCTTGGCATGGGACGACCTCAAACAGGTCATGTCCCTGCTGAACCTTCCATTGAATCGCGGAGGGGATTGAGAATGAAAAATATCCGACTGTTCGTCTATGCTGCCTTTATAATTATCGGCGTGGTTATTGGGATCCAGTCGCAGATTTCGAACCCACAGGCCCAGTCACAGCCGGAAAAACCTCTGGTTTTCCTGCTTGAGGTTGATGGGACCATAAATCCGGCGCTTGCGGATTACATAGTCAAGGGGATAGAAACGGCTGAAAAGAGGAACGCAGCCGCTGTGATCATTCGCATGGACACGCCGGGTGGAATGGTGACCACCACCAAAACGATCATAAAGGAGATGATTAACGCTAAGCTGCCGGTAGCGGTATATGTTGCGCCGAGTGGTTCGTCGGCTTCATCAGCGGGCGCCCTGATAACGGTTTGCGCGGATGTGGCGGCCATGGCCCCGGGGACAAACATCGGGGCGGCTCATCCTGTCGGTGGAGGCGGTCAGGAGATCGATTCAGCCATGTCTGAGAAGATAATCAACGATTTGACCGCTTATATCAGGGGAATCGTCACCCGAAAGGCACGCAATGCCGACTGGGCTGAGAAGGCTATCAGAGAAAGCGTCTCCATAACGTCAAAGGAAGCTCTCAACCTCAAGGTCATTGACCTGGTGGCAGAATCCATTCCTGATCTGCTAAATCAGATGGATGGGATGAAGGTTTCAAAGGAAAACAGGGAATATACCTTGAAGACTGCTGGGGCCAGTGTGGAGAGAGTAGTCCCGGGTCTGCGATTCAAGATTCTGGACGCCGTTGCCAACCCGAACGTTGCCTACATCCTCATGATGATTGGCGGTGTCGGCATAATGATGGAGCTTTATAATCCCGGATTGATATTCCCTGGCGTAGCAGGCGGAATTTGTCTTCTGCTATCATTCTTTGCGCTTCAGGTATTGCCGGTCAATTATGTCGGTATACTTCTGATTCTGCTATCAGTTGTGCTGTTTATCCTGGAATTGAAAGTGCAATCATTCGGGATGCTTTCCGTTGGGGCGATAATAAGTCTGACCCTCGGGTCAGTGATGCTATTTGAGACCGGGGAGCTGGCGATGCGGGTCTCTTGGGCGGTGATCATACCTACGGTGGCGGCAGTCTCATCATTTTTCATATTTGCCCTGGGTCTCGTGGTCAAGGCGTGGATGGGAAAACCGAGGACAGGAAAGCAGGGGCTTTTGGGGGAACACGGCGTGGCCCTGACCGACATTGACAGGGAGGGCAAGATTTCGCTTCACGGTGAATACTGGAATGCTCATTCTGATGCGTTCATCCCAAAGGGGGCTCGTGTAAGGGTGTTGAGGGTGGATGATCTGAGCGTTCTGGTTACGAACGATCCAATTTAAAGCTTGGTTCGATAAAGAATAGGCACAATTTTCGATGGCGTTGCCGACTTTGGATAACCATTAAACCAGGAGGGATATTGATGTATGCGATAGGAATAATAATAATCCTGATAGTCGTTTTCCTGTTCATGGCCGTGAAAGTTCTCAATGAATATGAACGAGGGGTAATTTTCAGGCTCGGACGGGTTATCGACCATAAGGGGCCAGGTCTCATCATATTGGTTCCGATCATTGATAGGATGGTTCGGGTGAGCCTAAGAACAGTGGCAATGGACGTGCCTTCACAGGACGTCATAACAAGGGACAACGTATCCGTTAAGGTCAGCGCCGTTATATACTTCAGGGTAATGGATCCTACCAAGGCCGTTATAGAGGTTGAAAACTACCTCTATGCAACCTCGCAACTTGCCCAGACGACCCTCAGAAGTGTTTGTGGCCAATCCGAACTGGATGACCTTCTTGCGGAACGAGAAAAGGTAAACCTCGAAATACAGGAGATCCTGGACAGACATACAGAGCCTTGGGGAGTCAAGGTTAGCATGGTTGAGGTCAAACATATCGATTTGCCATCCGAAATGCAGCGTGCAATAGCTCGTCAGGCCGAGGCAGAGAGAGAAAGACGTGCAAAAGTCATCAATGCTGAGGGTGAATATCAGGCTGCCGCAAGACTGTCGGAAGCTGCAACCATAATAGCCAAAGAACCGACGGCGTTGCAGTTGAGATTCCTGCAGACTTTGGTGGAAGTAGCCGCTGAAAAGAATTCAACCACCATTTTTCCTGTCCCAATCGACTTGTTGGAACCCTTTGTGAAGAGAATGAAGGATACTGAAAAAAGTTGATTTTTCTAAATGAAAATCTAAGGAAAGGATAAGTGATGCCCGGTATTTTAATCAGATGGTTAACCATTACCCTGGCTGTCCTGATTGTTCCCAAGCTATTTTCAGGCGTGCAGGTGGATGATGTTGGATCTGCCCTTCTGGCGGCTGCAATATTGGGCATCCTTAACGCCTTGATCAGGCCGGTGTTGATAATTCTCACCCTACCGCTCACTGTAGTTACCCTGGGTTTTTTTGTGCTGGTGATAAATGCGTTACTGTTCATGTTCGTGGGGTCCATAGTTCCTGGATTCCATGTGGAATCTTTCTGGAGCGCTTTCTTTGCCTCTTTGGTGGTAAGCCTCGTTTCTTGGGTTGTGAGCAATATGATAACCGGGGGCGCTGGAGAGAGAACCGTAATAGTCAGCAAATGGGGGAACAACACTTACGAACTCAGGCGGGGAAGGGGAGGCAAGTGGGAATAGCAGCCATCTCAAGGACTAGCTTGTCATGTTAGCAACCGGCCTGGACATAGTGGGGGAGGATCCCAAGCTCCTGAATAAATACAGGCGCATGGGATTACTCTACAATCAGGCGTCAATCAATAGTCAGTTGATTCCGGCCCCTAACGTGATTGATTCCATATGCAAGGGGCGTCTCAAGGCCCTTTTTGGGCCTCAACACGGTGTGGGGCTGACTGAGCAGGACAACATGATTGAGTCCTGTCATCAGGTTCATGAAGATTTCCATATACCGATATACAGCCTGTATGAGTCCTCCCGAAGACCGTCTCCGGAAATGCTTCAGGGACTTGACTGTGTCGTTGTGGACATTCAGGATGTGGGAACACGCGTTTACACATTCGCCACGACTGTCCTGTATCTGATGGCGGCATGCGCATGCGCCGGCAAACCAGTGGTGATCCTTGACCGTCCAAACCCTGTCAATGGCATTGATGTAGAGGGAAACCTTCTGAAGCCCGAATATGCCTCATTCGTAGGACCTCATCCGATTCCCATGCGACACGCAATGACCATTGGCGAATTGATGATGTTTTACAACTGCAAATATGAGGTGGGGTGTGATCTCGAGATCATAAGGATGAAAGGCTGGACAAGAAAGCAGTATTTTGATGAGACAGGCCTGGTTTGGGCCATGCCATCTCCGAATATGCCGACTGTAGACACTGCTATAGTTTATCCGGGCCAGGTGTTGTTCGAGGGGACCAAGGTCTCTGAAGGCAGGGGAACTACCCGTCCTTTTGAGATATTCGGCGCCCCGTATTTTGATTTGAAATCCATAAAAGGAAACATGGAAATCAATTGCCTGGATGGGGCGTTCCTGAGGGAAGTAACTTTCACCCCAACTTTCAACAAGTTTGCCAATCAGACATGCAAGGGGTTTCAACTCCACGTTACCGACCGCTGCAGGTTCAAGCCGTATTTGGCCTCTCTAGCGATACTGTCGGCAATTGCCAGGACACATGGTTCGGATTTTGAGTTATACGAAGGCCCGTATGAATATGTTTTTGACAGGCGCCCTATTGATGTGATCATTGGGGACAGGGACATAACAGAGGCTGTTCTATCGGGAACAAAGATCATGGATGTTGAAAGATCCTGGTCAACCGAACTGGCTGAATTTGAGCGGGATAGGCTTGAGTTCCTGCTCTACGACTGAAACGGCGAAAAACTCAGGAGCCCCCAAGTATTTTGTCAAGCCTAGCTAGAATCCTTCCATAACATCATGAAAGATCAAACGCTCTCAGGGGGTTGATACGCCGGGATGATCAATGTGAAAACGCTCCCTGCTCCAGGAGAGCTTGTTACGCTTACAGTTCCGTTGTGCGCTGCCACAATGTGTTTGACTATGGACAAGCCTAATCCGGTTCCCCCCTCCTTTCGACTGCGGGATTTATCGACCCTGTAAAATCTCTCGAAAATTCTGCCCAAATGCTCCTTGGCTATACCTGCGCCTTGATCCGTGACTGTGATCACTATCTGGTTTCCGCGTTGAACGGCTTTTACCTGAACATTGCGGCCTGAAGGACTATATTTTATGGCGTTGTCGACGAGATTTCCAAGGGCCTGCTCCAGCAGCGTCTCGTTTCCCAATGCTACGATTGAGTCATCAGCTTCATAATTTACAGTCATTCCGGAGACTCGTGATTTTTCCTGAAACGCCCTGTTGACTCCCGAAAAAACATCTGTCATGGCTACAGGTTCAAGGGCTATAGAGCCCTTTTCGCTCTCCTGTTCGACCCTGGAAAGGCTCAGTAGATCCTCTATAATTGCAATGAGCCTATCGGTATGTTTTATGATTATGTCGAGAAAGCGTTCCGCATTCTCAGGATCTGATATAGCGCCCTCTTTCAGTGTTTCCAGGAAGCCCTTGATTGAAGTGATAGGGGTTTTGAGTTCGTGAGAGACGTTGGCTACAAAATCTCTGCGTATCACCTCGAGTTGTTTAATCCGTGTTATGTCATTGAGGACAATTAAAGCTCCGATCTTGGCTCCCCTGGAGTCAAGAAGAGCCGAGCCGTGGGCCTGTAGAAATTTTTCTCTATCTCCAATAAAAACTATTTCACCTTCGGTTACCCGGTTCTGAACCAGAGTATGTCTAACAAATCTCTGTAGCTGTGAGTTCCTGATCGCTTCCTGAAGAGTGGAGCCCTTAATTCTGTTGACATCAATTGCGAACAGTTTCTCAGCCGCGGGATTGACCCGAATAATTCTCTCGTCGAGGTCAAAAGCCAGAACCGCCTCGCTCATTCCTGACAATACTGCTTCCAGTTCGTTTCGTTGTTCTGTGAGTTTGTTGATTCGAGCATCCAGGAGGCCTGCCATCTGATTCATCACCCCAGCCAGAGCCTCGCATTCATGTGATTCCTGTGGAGCCAGCCTATATGTCAAATCTCCTTCAGAGAATTTCCTGGCGCCAACAAGCAGTTCACTTACAGGGGCGCTGACCCGTCTGCTGACAAAGAACGCGGCTGCGGAAGCAAGTATGACGACAACAATTCCGACGGCAACAATTTCCCAATAAGCCATAGAGACTGCTTTTGTTACAGATGAAACAGTCATGGCTACACGCGCTGCGCCGTAAAGTCTGCCGTCTAGCTTTATTGGCGCAGCAACGAAAATCATGTGGTTATTTCTGGTATAGCTCTCACGAGATGTCACTGAAACCACTCCAGTCAGCGCCTGACTAACCTCCGGTCTCTTGGCGCCGACTACCATCCTCGATGGATCGTCCCATGAATCAGCAATTACACGGCCCTGTTCATCGAAAATTGTGAGACGATTGGCGCTGGATATACTCGCTGGTTTCAGAATCGAATCGAGTCTGGATGATTGTCCTGATTCCATCAATGGAGCGCATAGGTCGGCCAGAATCTTGGCCTGAGTCTCAAGGTTGGCCAGGGTGTTTTTTCTCCAGACATCCATGATGGACGACGTAGTTAGCCAGGTCATGGTGACAACCGACGCGGCTATGATGGCAGCGAAAGAGGGAAAAAGAAAGCGAGTCAGTCTTTGTCTGATCTCGGCCATGAACTACTCCTTGAACCTGTACCCAACGCCCCTTACAGTTTCTATAAGATCTCCCGAGTCTCCAAGCTTTTTGCGCAATCCAACTATCTGGACATCGACAGACCTTTCAGTGACGGGATAATCATCGCCTTTAACAGCGCTAATGATCTGGTCCCTGCTAAAGACCCATCCAGGCCGACGGGCTATGAAATGGAGCAAACTGAATTCTGTAGCCGTCAGCGCCAGCGGCTCACCATTCACCAGAACTTCGTGCCTCACAGGGTTAATCACAAGCTGGTGAATTTTAAGGACGCTGGTTTCATCCAGTTCGTCCAGCTTGTTTCTGCGAAGCAGAGCCCTTATCCTGGCCAGCAAGACCCTTGGACTGAAAGGTTTGGTAAGGTAGTCGTCGGCGCCCAGTTCAAGTCCGGACACAATGTCTGCGTCTTCGCCCTTGGCCGTTATCATGATGATCGGAATGGAAGACGTGGCTGGATTGCTTCTCAAATTTCGGCAGACATCAAGCCCGTCCATACCCGGTAGCATGAGGTCAAGCAAAATGATTTGAGGCGTTTCCTGCTTGAGCTTTTCAATGGCCTGCTCTCCTGAAGACACACATGTTACCCTGTAACCGTTTTTTAACAAATTGTAACGCACGAGTTCCAGGATATCTTCCTCGTCATCCACTACCAAAATTTTTTCTTTTGACATTTTTTCTTCCAGACTAAATCTCGCCACTAATCTTATGGCGATTGTTTCAAATATTTAGCATGGCCCAAATTGTCTGAATGATCTTTATAGTTGAACGAGGGGTGTGTAAGGAAAAACAGGCTTCTGGCTACAATCAAGAAACCCGAGTATTACAATTCATGCCCTTATACACATAATTTCCCTTCCAATCAACGACTTAACCTTCAAACAGTGAGCCATTTGGGCTACCGAATGCCCATACGCAGTCAAGCCCTGGACAGTAGCGATTCAAGTTCGGCCACGAATAGTCTGATTTCATCCCTCACACGCCTGTAAGGCTCAATTCTGGCATGGTCAGGCTGCTCTGGGGACGTGAGTGTTTTGGGATCATCGAACCCGTGGTGGAGAATTTTGGCTTGACCCGGAAAGATTGGACAACTCTCGTTGGCGTGGTCGCAAAGTGTAATCACGTAGTCAAATTCCAGAGAATCCAGCTCATCTAGCAGCTTGGATCTTTGGGCTGAAATGTCTACGTCTGCCTCTGACATAGCCTGAACAGCCAGCATGTCCATCCCGTGCTTCTCTATGCCAGCCGAATATGCTTCTATCAAATCCGGGTGAAGAAGCCTGGCCCATCCCTCTGCCATCTGACTACGGCAGGAGTTGCCGGTACAAAGAAAAAGCACTCGTTTTTTACCCTTAGATTCCGCCATCTTGATCTCTCCTCAGGTTAAGCATCATAAACCACTAAGGATTCCCAAAAACATTTCAACTTACCCCAAGAGTCCGGTGAGGTATTATCGGCCTGAGCCCCAAAAAAACGGGCTACCTGTTTATTAAGTTTGGATCAGTTCTATCTTTAAAATGTTAGACCGCAGTTAGAAAATGGTTAGGGAGACACAATGGCGCCAAATGGTTTACAAAGAACTTATTCAAAACAAGCAAGTAGCTACGAACGCGTTGGTCTGCGCCCAACACTGGAGATGGCATAATCGTCGGGCAGTTCATGTGTTAAGACGGCATAGGCAATGGACTTGATACAAGCAAAGGTCTCTTAACAATATCAAACTATTGTGATAGAAATTGGCAATAAATCTCATTTAATGATCAGCACATGCAAAAAGTCCTTTTTCTCCAATTGCCCCCACCCAGGTTCGATTTCTGTGAAACACCTACAAACATTCCTTTGGCTGCCGGTTTTGTTATATCGGCGCTGAAGCATGAGCTTGCAAGGGATCAATCCCTTCATGATCGCGTGGAAATAAACCTGTTGGGCAATTCCAAAGTCGATATTTTCGGGGACCAGGGTCTTATCTCCGCTATCAATGACGCCCAGCCTGACATACTCTGCCTGACGCTGTATTTGTGGAATGTTCAGAGAAGCCTGTTCATAGCCTCAATGGTCAAACGTCAGATTCCAGGAATTCAAACCGTGGTCGGAGGACCTGAAGTCACACCTGATAACGACTGGGTTCTGAATCATCCAGCAGTCAATGTAGGGGTATTCGGCGAGGGTGAGTCCAGGATCCTCTCCGTGTTGGTAAACATGGGCCGGATGGATCGACTGAGAAACATTCCCGGAATATGTTATAAAGATTCCAGCGAGTTAATTATTAACGGCCAGCAGCCTGAACTTTGGGATCTGGACAAATGCGATTATCCATATTTAGACGGATGCCCCGAAGTAAAGTCCAGCCAGACGGCTTTCATAGAAACGGCAAGAGGATGTCCTTTCAAGTGCAGGTACTGTTTTTATCATAAGAGTTTCAACAGCGTCCGACTTCACTCTGATAGCCGGCTAAATCGTCTTTTCGAATTTATTTATTCTGATGCCTGCGAGGTCTCTGAGGTTTATCTGATGGACCCTACATTCAACGCCCGTCGCGGATTCAGGAGCATTCTTGGTTTTTTATCGGGTCTCAGGGCAAGAAAAGACATTAGGCTCCACACGGAGTTGCGATCTGATTTATTGTCGGAGTTTGATGTAGACCTTTTCAGGGAGGCGGGACTGGCATCAGCGGAGATAGGATTGCAAAGCACAAACGCGGAGGCTCTCAGGAAAGCCAATCGCAAAGGAAATGTTGAAGCAACGCTAAGGGGAGCGGGCATGCTAAAGCAGAGGGGCATTGAAGTCACGACCGGAATAATTCTGGGGCTTCCCGGCGATACTCCTGAGGGCTTCCGAAAGACGCTGGATGACCTCAAAACCTCCGGAGCTTACTCAGTCATCCATCCGTTTGTCTTGTCGGCGCTTCCCGGAACTGATTTCAGGTTGAGGGCAAGAAAGCTCGGGTTGCAGCATCAGGACAGGCCCCCCTATCATGTTTACCAGACACCGGGATTCCCTGAAGAGGCTTTCAGGGAATGCCTGATCGAATTTGAGACTGAATTTGAGACTGAACTCGATCACATCAATCCACCCTCCATGGTTTCAAGCCCGACTTGGGGCCCGGATTCACTCGATGATGAGCCATATGTGAGCAAATGGATCATTCAAATTCCACAGAGTATTCCGGAACGTCTTGTAGAATCGGTTGCAAGAAAATCTACCGACCCGTTTAGCCTCTGGTTTGCTGGAAACATCCACGGGCCAGGTGAGAAGCAAGTGATTGATGTTCTACGAATCTTTGGGGCCGCCAATCC
This sequence comes from uncultured Desulfomonile sp., assembly GCA_937915285.1. Taxonomy (GTDB): domain Bacteria; phylum Desulfobacterota; class Desulfomonilia; order Desulfomonilales; family Desulfomonilaceae; genus CAITZA01. The sequence goes on from CALDNG010000249.1 coordinate 15,009, forward strand.
GTATACCAGCCTGCACCTCATACTAGAGTCAGAGACTCCGGTTACTTTGAGCATGCTGGATGAAATGATAGGGATACTGGGCCAACCGGGTCTTTATCTCAACCGATATTACCAACCATTGTATGAAGAGAATGAGGTGATCTCTCCCTGTATTTGGATACTGGCGCCTGATCCTGGAGATCATAATATCCGGGATTCGTTTGTCGAGAATTACGGGAAGTTTGCAAGAATAGTATGGAAGATGAAGGAAATAGACGTCACAAAATGCGAAAATACCCAGACCCCGCTTCTGATTGATCATGTCACTAATATGTCTATCCAGAAATTAAATAAATTATTTAATAAGTTGAAAAGAATTCATGATAATTCATTAGAGGAAGTGCTTTTTTCCAGTGGTCTGGTTCAGGCCCTCTGGGATTCCAGAATCAGGGGATTAAACAGTAAATACAGGATCACCGAGAAAATCCTCCGTTCTTGAGAGTGTTTGAAACCAGCATCAAAGAAGGGGCCCAATATCTGCCGAATCTGATATTTAATTTATTAAAAAGCATCATTATATCAATATTAAATTACACAAATATCATGTTGTTTGTTAGATAAATGCGCATGTCCAAAGCGTCTAAAAATAGCGCTATAATTGACTTTTTCAGCTCACTGTGATATACTCCTGTCATAAAATCTTAATAAAAAAATTATGTTATATTCTTTTTAGTGCGGGATGGGTGTGTCGTTAAGATGAAATCGTCTAAGTTAATGGGGAATTTCCCCTCCATAGTTCCTATACTTCCGCTTCGTGACATGGTTGTTTTCCCCCAGGTTGTCATACCGTTGTTCCTGAAGGGATCGCGTGTGGTAAAACTTGCTGAATCATTATCCGGGGGAAACAATCTGGTGGGGCTTTTTTATCAAAGACCTAGAAATCGTTTAAGTTTGTGGCATGAAGACATATCGAGGGTTGGCGCCTTGGCCCGGGTGGACAAGGTCGTGTCATTGGAAAGCGGGGGTGTCAAGGCTGTAGCAGAAGGCCTTTGCCGTGTTCGCATGATCCAGCAGAAGGAGAGCGAACCATACATGATGGCAGAGGTTGAAGCCATAGAGGAAGACGACGAGCCTGTCGAGCTTTTGGATACGCTGGTCTCGTCAGTTGTTACAATGCTGAAGATGAGCATGGGACAGGGCCGAGTCCTTGGAGATCATTTTGTCAAACGAATAGAGCGAGCGGAGACGCCAGGGCAGCTTGCAGACCTTATAGCTACACATTTGTCGCTTAAGGCTGAGGCCAAACAGAGTCTACTGGAAATGGACGACTCTCATTTCAGGCTCCGAAAAGCCCTAGTATATCTTCAGGCCGACCTGCAAATGGCCAAACCACGTCCAACAGCGGCAGCGGACGCAGTGGAGACGCCGACACATCCAAGGCGTATTAGGGATCACGATTTCAAGAACCACATCAAAACCCTTCAAAGAGACTTCAGCACCGAAGATGACCCGATCATGTCAGAAATCAAGGGTTTCCACCACAAGATTCGAACTAGCGGTATGCCGGATGACGCCACTGAAGCGGCCACCCGTGAACTACAGCGACTTGAGAGGATTCCGTCGCATTCTCCCGAACATATAGTCTCAAGGACCTATATCGAGGTATTAACCAGTCTGCCCTGGAGTTCCCTCTCACCGGATGACGTGGACATTTCCTCCGCGGAATCCATACTGAACAGAGACCATTACGATCTGGTCAAGGTAAAGGATAGGATCCTGGAATTTCTGGCTGTGCGGAAGCTGAAATCCGACAACAAGGGGCCGATACTTTGCCTGGTTGGACCTCCAGGGGTAGGCAAGACCTCACTGGGAAGGTCCGTAGCCAAGGCAATGGGCCGAAAATTCGTTAGAGTCTCCTTGGGTGGAGTTCGGGATGAAGCTGAGATCAGGGGTCACCGTCGAACCTACATTGGGGCTATGCCGGGAAGGATAATCCAGGAATTGCGAAGGGCTGGCAGTAGGAATCCGGTATTCATGCTGGATGAAATAGACAAGCTTGGCGGTGATTTTCGTGGTGATCCGGCAGGCGCTTTGCTGGAGGTGCTTGATCCCGAACAGAATGCCAATTTCTCAGATCACTACCTTGATCTGCCGTTCGATCTAAGCAGGGTGATGTTTATTGCCACTGCAAATCAGGTCGACACCATCCCCACGGCGCTGCGCGACAGAATGGAAGTAATCAGGATCTCAGGTTACACTGAAGAGGAAAAAGAAAAGATAGCCGAACTTTACCTGATTCCAAAGGCACAGCGAGAGAACGGTCTTCAGGATTATGAAATAACTTTCCAGGCCTCCGCCATTCAGCATCTCATTTCTTCCTACACCAGGGAAGCCGGGGTCCGTAACCTGGAACGGGAAATCAACAGCGTGTTCAGAAAAATGGCTCGTGAGCTAACACAGGGAAAGCAGATCAGGTCGATGCTGACCGTTAGCACTATTGAGCAGTTGCTGGGCGCACCAAAATTTTTCCCGGAGATAGCTGAGGAAGTAGACAGGGTAGGTGTGGCGACCGGCCTGGCATGGACAGAGGCTGGCGGTGACATTATTTTCATAGAAGTCACCGGTTTCAAGGGACGGCGGGATCTTACCCTGACAGGATGTCTGGGCGAAGTGATGCAGGAGTCCGCAAAAGCGGCGCTGACGTGCTTGAGGAAGATTAGCCATTTCCTTGGAGTGAATGAGCGGTTTTTGACTCACTCAGATTTGCACATACACGTTCCTGCCGGGGCCATTCCCAAGGACGGCCCATCAGCAGGTGTGGCCATGGCTGTGGCAATAGCGTCCTTTTTCACTGGAAAACCTGTCCATAAGGACGTGGCAATGACAGGTGAATTGACCCTGATGGGCAGGGTTCTGCCGATAGGAGGGGTCAAGGAGAAACTCCTGGCTGCAAGAAGGGCTGGCGTCAGAAAAGTGATACTGCCATTAAAGAACCGCTCTACTGTCCAAGAGTTTCCTGACTACGTCACAAACGGGCTTGATATCCATTATGTGTCAGATATTAGTGAGGCCATAAGGATAGCTCTGGGTGATGATCTCGAGTTTTGCTGCGCCTATCCATCGAGGGGGCAGGCAATACTGCCGCTTTTCTCGTCTAACACCCCCACAGAAATTTTTGCATGATGAAAATTCTCACGGCTATCTGCTGGACCGTATGAGGGCCGCAGATAGCCCAATTTAATATTAGCGCCATCAAGCGCATTCATTTCTTGAAGATAACCCCAAGACTGAAATCGTCATCCAGAACTTCATTAACAGCAGCCTTGTAATCTGTCGGGTCGTAATCCGCCGACAGGGGGTGAACCCACTTTTTCAGGTTCGCCCATGTCTTGAATGATTTATCGAAAGTTACGCAACTCGAATATACGTGAAAAAATGAGATCGGAAGAGCACACGTCTGAACTCCAGTCACGAGTGGCTATCTCGTATGC
>CALDNG010000250.1 GCA_937915285.1 uncultured Desulfomonile sp.
TCGACTCTACATGGTGAAGTAGTGCGGGAACTGTTCCCCCAGAGGTGATATGACCGAACAGTATTCCAGAGGATGGTGGCAGGGGTGAAATGGTCAATCCTGTCTTAACGCCAGAATGAAGACCTTGACCGTACATGACCACCCTACCCCGTAATGTCCTTTGCCTTCTAAGTGGTGATTCGTACACGGTCTCCTGAACTGCCTGCACGCCTTGAGCCCCTCCTTCTGCAAAGTGTTCGGAAACGGATATATAGGTATGACCCGACGTCTGAGATATATCGGCTCCCTGAGCACGGTTCATTTCAAAGAGTCCTTCAGCGTCAGTGGGTAACAGTAAATCGTTCAGTGTTATTTTGGGTCCAGGAGCTGTCATAACAATGTGCTCCATGAGAATTTTGAGTTCCTTGACATTCCCCGGCCATGAATATGACAGCAATCGAGCCATAGCGTCTTCCTCAATCCCCGAAATATCCCGGTCGAATTCCTCTGAGGCCTCCTTTAGGAAATGTTCCAGCAACAAAGGCACATCTTCGGGCCTCTGGGCAAGTGAGGGGGTATATATGATTCTCTGGCTGAGGTTTTTTGAAAGTTGCGCTGGAAAATTCTGATTCTTGACAAGATCATCAGGGTAGGAATCCGATGTGCACAATATTCTTAAAGCTGCCTTGCGTGAGTGCGGCGCCAGATTCTGGGCAGTAACAAAATTGTCAACTATCTCATCAAGACGGTTGTAAATTTCTTTCCCCAGTCTATCTATCCTGACGAACAAGAGGGACCCGCCCTCGGCCAGATTTAATTTCCCCTGTCTAATGGGAGCGCCGGATGCGGTTTTGCCGAGTAGGACTTCATCAACATTGTCTTTGGTCAATTCGTTGCAGTAGACTTTGACAAGCTTGTTCCTATCCTTTCCTGCCAGGAAATGTATAACCCGAGCGACAAACTCCTTGCCTGACCCCTTATCCCCAACAAGCCATATGGAACCTTTTTCCTGACCGGCTTTTTCCATGGAACGTCGCAAAGAGCGAATGGCGGTAGAATCACCTATGAGGCTTCCAGGATAACTGGCTGCAAGATCCTGTGATTTTGATATCCTTTGGCGTTCGGACACAGCCTTGTCTACCAAATGAAGGACATCTTCAAGATTCAGGGGCTTTTCCAGGTAGTCCTCAGCCCCCAGTTTTATTGCCTTGACTGCCGTTTCTATGGTTCCGTGACCGCTCATCATTATGACAAAACACTGGGGATCAATCCTCTTAATGGCCTTCAGTGTCTGCATTCCATCAATACCGGGTATCCATATATCCAGGAAAACGATGTGGGGGGCGTCGCTCTGAACGACATGCAGAGCCTCCTGCCCATCCCTCGCCAGCATCACTTCATGTCCCTCATCCGTCAAAACCGCGCCAAGGGATTCCAGTATATCTTCCTGATCATCAACAACCAATATACGACCTTTTTTCATTGACCCGCCAATCATCTGTCATTCTGACTGTTTCACCGGAATGAAACAGACACGCACTATAACCCCAAGCGCTCAGCTAATCAACGTCCTGCTGTCAGAAATGGAGAAATAGCTAAAAACCCTTGCCGGCTGGGGTATGAACTTCAATGATTTGACAAACTAAGGGCAGTTCCGGGGAAGTCCAGAATAAACGCGAAGGGGTTGAATCCTACATTTGGATGCGCAAAGAGGCTTCCTTGGACGAGACAATCAGAGTGGCGGGCAACTTGAACAAAAGAGGTAATCAAAAAGAAAAATTTAGATTTAACTGTTCGTTTTTAATATTAATTATTTTTCGTTCAAGAAAGTCTTGGAAGTTTCCGAAGGACTAATTTGTGAAGAAGTCAGACTCGCCTTAATGGCATTATCCGCTGTCTGGCTCTTCTGGGGAGCCATGCCTTGACAAACCGGGGTTTCTTCAACCATGTGGCACAGCTTCGAATTCTTTTCATCCAGTGCGGCTATCATGTAGGAAGAGTTGCCGAGGTCCCTAGTCGCAACATGGCTGGCGAGCGGTGAGTGATTTACGGACTGCTGAGCTAAAGCGTTTGAAGCGATGATTGTATAGCCGGCAATAAGCGCCACGAACCCCAGACTGAACAAGACTCGCATAAATAACTCCAGTTAAACAGCATAAAACAAAAGCGCAGACAACGCTTTACCTAGTTACATAGCACAATTAGACTATTTATTGAAGAAAAATTATGCGTCTGCTTCCAGAGTCTCAGACAATATGATCAATTAACAAAGTGATTGATCATGAGGCGCAGGAATAGTTAATAACTATCTGTCAGCACATTGATTTAACATCACTTTAACTACTGTAGACGGGCCTTCACTGTGGTTTGTCGATAATTGTATGATCTTCCGTAACATTCTGGGCAGGCGGGTTTCCAAGACTGTCCCATCCACGTTCCTGGTAATACTCTCTCATCATGACAGACATCTGTTCCTCAGTAATAATCTTGCCGCTCTCCGGAAGAGCCTCTGTATAAAAACGCCTTGGCAGCTTGTCATCCTCAGCCGAACAACCTTCCTGGATGTTGAACCGTCTTGTTTCACTGGCTATGTTTTTGGCTATGTTTTTAAGCCCTTCCACTCCAATGTCCAGTCCGGTAACAGCACTGACCACCTTATTCAGATCCTCCCACTGATAAAGGTCACGGTAAAAACGACATAATATGAGTGTGTCAAATATGGTTAGCCGGTCTTCCCAATCAACGAACATTGCAGCTTTACCCGAGATTTGTTCCGGATCTATCATTTTTGAGAGTTCCGGTTTGTAGAAAGTAGCCCTGAGATGGCAGGCTCCTCGGTCGGAGGCTCCATAGGCCAATCCCATGCCTTTGAGCACCCTGGGATCGTACCCGGCGGGTTCGAGTCCCTTCACGTGGATTGCCTGATCTTCCATGCCCCACTGTTTTGAAACGTACTTTATCCCACGAGCCAGGAGATCCCCAATTCCCCTACGGAAAGCAATGTCGTTAAGGAGTTCCGCTATCCTGTCTACGTCGCCGTAATGGATGGCATAGTCTGTTTTTTTCTGGAGATAGGCCTCCATTGTCAGGGCAACGAGGTTGCCGCCGCTCATCGTGTCAAGACCAAGGCGATCGCAGAGATCGTTGAGATATGCTATTTCCTCAATAGATGATACTTCGCAAAGCCCTCCAAACGCGTAGATCGTTTCATACTCCGGGCCTTCAACAGTGAGCCCACGGTGTCTGCCATCTTTCACAGTCGAGAGCCTGCCGCATGAGATGAAGCATTTCAGACATGCGTTCGGTTTTACGTCACAGCGGGAGTGCAAGGCAGCAGCGTTGATATTTTCCCTGTGATCCGAAGTTCCTTTATGCCAGTATCTTGAAGGAAAACTACCCACATTTGACATTACGTCAACCATCATGGGGGTTCCCATACTCTTGTAGGCTTTTACCCCTGGATTTTCTTTGGCCTGGACCGCCATCTCCCTTACAAGTTTTTTAATACCGGCGGCATCCGCCAGGTCTTTTTTACAGTTTCCCCAGAAAGCTATAGCCTTGATGTTCTTTGAACCCAAGACCGCGCCACATCCTGTGCGACCGGCTGACCTCCAGTAGTCATTCTCAAGCACGGCGAAACTCACCTTATTTTCGCCTGCGGGACCGATGCAAATAACGCCGCAATTTCGGGCTTGTGGACGATTCGACTTAATCCACTGCCGTATGGCGTCTTCAGTCTGAAACGTGTCCTTGCCCCACAAATCCACAGCCGAGTGGAAGTGGAGGGTTTTATCACAAACCT
>CALDNG010000251.1 GCA_937915285.1 uncultured Desulfomonile sp.
GACCACCGAGATCTACACTCTTTCCCTACACGACGCTCTTCCGATCTCAGGAAAAACCTGCCATGGTAGGTTCGGAACCGGGACAAGGCGCCACGGCCCAGAATACAAACCAGATCAGCGATGGGACACCAAAAAAGCTGCAGTGGGGAAAATCCGAATAATTTGAATCAGGCTGGCGCCCGAGTGTTTGATCAACGGGCGCTTTGCCTTACAAATCCCACCGTTCATCAAGCCTGCGCCACACCTTCTGTAAATTCCGTAATCTTCTGTACATAAGTCTCAATGTCCCTCAGCAGGGGTTTTATGACCAATGCCCACTCTTCCTGATCCTTGAGGCTTACACTGCCGGTTTCCAGGACCTTGGCCACCACGAACATTTTGGTACGAGCCTCATATAATTCCTTGCGAACTTTCTCCGCTGTCCATTTGTCTTCCGTCATGCGTTTCTCCTGTTTTTCTTATCACTTCAAACTTTTTGGTGGCTTTCGTCATGCAAAAGCCAATGCCTGATTCGGAGTTTCCGGTTTCACCCAATTCAAGCGCTCAGCCAACATTTCCCATCCAGGAGGTATCCAGGACATGAGCAAGCCTCAGCGCATTCATGGATGCCATACTTTGTATCACTGATTATGTTCCTGTTCCAGAATGAGTGAAAAACTTCCCAAACCCGTTCACCCACATGAGAGATTTGTTTTCCCTGTTAACAGCTTTTATTCTACTCCTCAAGGTTCATCATGCCAGGGATTTTACCCCTGATCCAAATATGCCTCGTCAAACAGGTTGATCATGCTGTGGCGCTCCATTATAATCAAAATGTTAAAATCTTCCCGGGTTTTCACGAACGCGCCAACTCTCCGACCGAGCCATTCAGGCTCCTCTAAATTAGAAGAGGTTTCCCTGTGTCAAACAAACTCTGGATTTTAGGAGTCATCGGTTTTTTGCTCATAGCCGGTAGCGCAGAGCTTTCAAACTACATGCATAAGGACAGAGTTATCATCAAGGCAGTACTGGATGGGAACCATGCTGAGGCAAAGCGGCTTTTGGATCAGGGCGTCGACTTGAACATAAGGGCCACAAATGGAATAACCGCGCTCATGGCTGCATCCAGCAAGGGGAATGCGTCAATGGTAAGGCTACTGCTGGACCGTGGAGCGGATGTAAACGCCACCTGTGACCGAGGGGCCACTGCCCTCATGGACGCCGTATACAGGGATCACGAAGATATAGTCAGCATGCTTCTTGCCGCAAATGCCGATCCAAACATAAAAGACAACGATAAGATGACTGCTTTAATGATAGCCCAGTCGCGAAACAACCAGAACATCGTCAATATTTTGGCCTCACATGGCGCCAGGTAGTCTTTAGACTTCAGCATGCCGTCGAGGTTGTTGAATCTTTTGCAGCCAGGCTTCGAGGCTCCGCCGATCCTTTTTATGAGCCAACGCCTGCGAGAATCTATTCTGTCTGATGAAATGGGCCTCAGGGATCAAAGCATCACATCAAACTCAGAAAAAGCCTAAATGTGGTATAATGTTCCAAAGGGGCCACGATCAGGTCTATTCGCTTCCCCTGATCCGTGACCCAGACTCACATGTATTAACATTGAATCAAGGAGAATTTCTTCATGACAAAGGTAGCAATTGCTTATCACAGTTCTTACGGTCACACCGCGGCTGTGGCTGAATCTGTCAAACAGGGGGCAGAGCGGGTAAATGGCGTCGAGGTGTTCCTTGTGAACGTCACGGAAATTGAAAACAAATGGAACATTCTTCATGAAGCGGACGCGATAATATTTGGTTGTCCCACATATATGGGAAGCGCTTCGGCTGAATTCAAGAAATTCATAGAATCAACAGCTAGCTTTTGGGTAGAGCAGAAATGGAAGGACAAACTAGCGGCGGGTTTTACAAACTCCGGCAGCCAGAGTGGTGATAAACTGAATACCCTGATCCAGCAAGCTATCTTTGCGGCCCAGCACAGCATGATCTGGGTGACGCTAGGAATGTTGCCGGGCAATAATTCGAGCACAGGCAGCATAAATGACCTCAACCGCCTTGGTAGCTGGATGGGCGCCATGGCTCAGTCTAACACCGACCAGGGTCCGGACGTGGCCCCTCCTCCAAATGACAGGGAAACAGCGGCCCTTCTCGGCAAAAGAGTCGCAGAACTCACCCTGAGATTCAAGAGATAAAGGTTTCAGATTGGGGAGGCATCCCCTCCCCTCCAAAGCCAAGGTTCACCTTCAGATACAGCGTTCATTCGCTACCCGGCAGTTCGGGGCCGGCTGGTTTGCCCATCGGCCTCTGACCTGACACGTCTGTTTTTGCCTCGAGCCAATTCTCTCAAAGACGCCTCAGTTCAATAGTCACCAGGTTATGTTTATCCATGCAGTCAAGCTCTAAAACGTTTGGGTCACCCCAATCCTCCGGAAAACCGCCCCCAAACTGTAGCATTATTATGTAAGGGAATAGCTGGTGGTAGAAGAATCCGCACATTCCTCCAGTGTCATGGCCACTCAGGTTTATCGACTGGCCGGCAAAGTGTCCAGCATTGCATTCACCCTTAACACTCTTGATAACCCCTATCACCCTGTTCCCAAACTGAGGCTTCTGTTCAGACGACATTCCCGACTGTCTCCTTTCAGGCCTATGCCCTAGAATTGATGCGTAAATTCCCTGGACCAGCTTTCATGTTTGTTGGTGAAAACGATGCATAGCCTAGTCCACTCTAATACATGTAAGGCGGATTTCTTGGTTTGCCTATATTGTCCCATGTCAGACCTAGTTGATCTCTGAAAAAAGGACCCAAACGGTCAAACAGCCTCCTCCAATGGCTCCTGCCCTGATTCAGTCCTTCCAGAATGTCGGCCACATGTTCCTCAATATTAACCAGCTCCCCCTTGGGAAGAAAAGAGACAGCGCCCAGCTCCAGAGCCCTGTTGACACTTTCGACGTCTATGCTGTGAGCCGTCAGCATTGCCGCAGGAACACCCTTTTTTCGGCATGTCTCAAGAAGCGCAAAACCATTGACCCCCATGATGTCCAGTAGGGCCAGGTTAAATGAACTGCCGGCCAGAATTTTTTCGGCTTCTTCGTAACTCTTGGCCGTAATGACTTCATACGGGGCTAGTTGCTCGCTTATGATATCAAGCACGTCAGGTTCGTCATCTACGGCAAGGATTCTTTTTTCTCTGAGTTGGTCCTCGGTTGTCATGTCTGTTTTCCCGTTATGTATTGGTGTGGCCAGGGATTTCTCTGTGCGGTTCATCCAGGCCAAGTTCTCTTCGATAGGTTGTTTCCATTTCCATCATGATTGCGCCAAATTCAACCGCATGCTTGCGCATGGCTTCAAAGGCCTTCTCGGCATCCGCATGTATGACAGCCTCAACTATTGGTCGGTGCATGCCGGCCGGGTGAAATGACATCAAATTGGGGTTGACTTCTTCTATTACCTTTCTGGTCACTCTCATCAGAGACTTGACCAGGGCTTCCAGAAATCTGTTTCCGCAAGCCTCCGCCAACACCGCATGCGCCATTGTTTTAATCTCTATGTCCTCCGCCAGGGATTTTACGGGTAATTCCTCCAGTTCAAGGATTTGGCCTAATCTTTCCCTGTATTCGTTTGTGATGTTGATAGCCGCCAATCTTGCCACCTCAGGTTCTATAAGCGTCCTCACATTGCAGAGTTCCGGTATTGATATTTTGTCCGCCAGAAAAAGATCCAGAAATGAATTGGCGAGCTTTTCAAATGAAAGTTCTATTATATACGCCCCACCACTCGCTCCCTGCCTGGTTTCTATAAAACCTGAATTTTCAAGTTGTCTGAGAGCTTCCCTGATCGCTACCCTACTTACCTGGAATTCTTCCATTAATTCACGTTCCGATGGTAATTTATCCCCGGTTCTGAACTCACCAGCAAGGATTGATTGCTTCAATTGGTCTGCAACCTCTTCCGAGACTCTGAGCTGTTTGATGGGCTTGAATTTTGGCATTTTACCTCCATTACTGATTCTATCCAAAAACCACAATTTTTCAAATAACAAATAATTTACTCATTGATTTGTTCTTGACTGAAAATATTTAAATAGTTAAACATTAGACCATTGCGCCTTTCTGTTGTGTTCAGCATAATGAATCTTATGTGAGGAAGGTCCATGAATCTTGCAGATTTTCTCAGCAGGGCCGCACACTTCTTCCCTAGCCGTCCGGCTATATGTGACAACGATGTGGAAACCAGTTATCAGCAGTTAAACGCTCAGGCAAACCGTGTAGCTACCGGACTTATCCGGCTGGGGCTTGCTCCGGGTGATCATGTGGGCATATGCGCGCCCAATTCTACTGACTGGTTAATCGTATATTTTGGTGTGCTGAAGGCCGGTGGAGTGGCTACTACATTCTCTTTCAGTCTTCAGTTGGATGAACTGTTGCGGCTCGTTGAACATGCCAGGCCCAGGTTTGTGTTCACTACTAGCGAAAGAATGGGAGATTTCGGCAAAATCAGGGAAGGCGCCGGCATACAATTATTGATCGGAGATGGCGGAGATTTGGGGTTATCTGATCTCATGGAAAGCGGGAGTCAGAATTTCACAAATATTCGCAGGGAGCGTGACGATACTGCAGCCGTGCTCTACACCGGTGGAACCAGCGGCATCCCCAAAGGAGTGATGCTTTCCCACGAAAACATAGCTACCAGCAGCTTCAATGTAGCCTACTCAGAGCGGTCAGACCAGAACGACCGTTCGATTTGCTTTCTGCCTCTCAACCATGTTTTCGGCCAAATACACATTCTAAATGCAACCATATTCAGTTGCGGATGCGTGGAATTGCTTCCGTCATATGACCTGGAGCGTCTTCTCCACCTGACTTCCTCAGGAAGAGTGACAAAACTTTATGCCGTGCCCACAATTTACGGTCGCCTTCTAAACATAGATGACCTGCGACACAGGCTTGGTAGGGTTAGATACTGTTTTTCAGCGGCTGCGAGCATGGCCTTGGAAATTGTCCGTCACTGGAAAGATATCACCGGTCTGACCATATATGAGGGCTACGGCATGACTGAGTCGTCATCTGCGGTTACATACAATCACTTTTACGAACATGTCGTGGGTTCAGTCGGCACAACTGTTCCAGGAGTTGAAATAGAAATAAGAAATTCTGAAGGGATTCAACTGCCCTCCCATTCGGAAGGTGAAATTTGCGTCAGGGGTAGAAACATAATGAAGGGATATCTCGATAATCCGGAGGAAACCGATCGTGCCTTCTGGGAAGGCCAATGGTTCAGATCCGGCGACGTTGGCATAGTCGATGATCGAGGCTATCTCTTCATTGTTGATCGACTGAAAGACATGATCATAACGGGAGGAGAGAATGTCTATCCAAGAGAAGTGGAAGAAATAATTTTCAGGATTCCCGAAGTTCAGGAATGTGCCGTAGTGGGACTTCCGGACCAGGAATGGGGTGAACGGGTTACAGCCTTTGTTGTTCCACGTACTGGTAAAACAGTCAATCCCAGTGATTTAAAAAATTTTCTCAAGCAACAGCTATCGGCATTCAAGGTCCCCAAGGAATTCCTCATAGTTGACGAACTCCCCAAAAACTCCACTGGTAAAATACTCAAGAGGGAAATCAGAAGGCATTTTAGTCAGGAAAAGCGCTAATCTTTGCGCAACCTTAACCCCAAAAAGGAGAATGGAATGAAAAAGTTTGTTATTTTCTCAAGCCTGTTTCTTTTGTTGGCCCTAGGCGCCTTTGACACACCAAACGTTTGCGCTCAGGAAAAGGTGATCAAGCTGAAATATTCCAATTTTTTCCCACCGTCGCACAAGAACAGCATTCTATCGGAGCAATGGGGTAAGGAGATCGAAAAAAGAACCGGTGGTAGAGTTAAGATCACCTATTTTGCGGGCAATACGCTCACCCCACCTACACAGACATACGACAGCGTTGTAAAGGGCATAGCCGATGTGGGACAGAGTCTCGTAGGTTATTCTCCGGGACGTTTTCCGCTTACAGAGGTTCTCGCCTTGCCTCTCGGTTATTCCAGTGGCATTCAGGCCACCAAATTGACTAATGAATTTTATAAGAAATTCAAGCCCAAAGAATTTGATGACACTCAGGTAATGTATTTCCACGGACACGGACCAGGCCTGTTCAATACAAAAAAGGTGGTCTCATCTTTGGACGATGTCAAAGGTCTCAGGATAAAGGCCAATGCGGAGAATGCGGCCATTGTCACGGCTCTTGGCGGAGCCCCTGTCAGTTTGCCGATCACTGAAACATATGACGGGCTTCAAAAGGGCCTCATAGATGGCGTTCTTCTTCCGATCGAACCCATAAAAGGCTGGAAATTCTTTGAAATGATCAGGACCATTATTGAAAACTACGCCATGTCATACACAGCTCCAATCTTTGTTGTGATGAACAAGGATAAATGGAATTCGCTTCCGAAGGACGTTCAGGATGTTATCACACAGGTTAACCTGGAATGGATTGATAAACAGGGCGCACAGTGGACTGAACTTGACAAGGAATCACGCGAGTTCTGCATTGGCAAAGGAATAAAGGTGGCTGTGGCTACTCCTGAACAGGAGGCTGAGGTTTCCCTGAAGATGAAACCCATCCTGGCGGAATATGTAGCCAACATGAATGCGAAAGGTTTACCTGGAGAAGAGGCGCTCAAGTTCTGCCAGGAATTTCTGCTGAACAACAAGTAACTCAAGTTCAGTGGTTAGTGGCAATCTCGTCACAGACGAACCGTCTCCTAAACGAGGAACTTTATCATGAACAAATTCATGTCCATAGTCCTTAAGGTTGACTTCTCCCTTTTCGTAATTGCCGGGGCGTCACTCATCATAATGATGTTAGTCACCCTTGTCGACGTGACAATGCGTTCATTGGGAAGGCCCATTATTGGCAGTGTTGAACTGATTTCATTCTGTGGCTCCCTCGCCATAGGACTGTCGATTCCCTATACAACGTGGACCAAGGGTCACATCCTGGTGGATTTCGTGCTTGAAAAGATGGGGAATCGCTCCAGAAGAATCACTTTGGCTCTGACGAGGATAGCCGGGATTATTTTGTTCATGATTTGCACCGTCAATTTTGTGTTCTTCGGCATGGACATGATGAGATCCAATCAGGTGAGTGGAGCATTCAAATTGCCATTATACCCTGTGGCGTTCGGTCTGGCGGTTAGCTGTCTGTTGCAGACTGCCACTATACTCTGTGATCTGATTCGAGTTGTCCGCGGAGATTCCTATGAGTGAGATTGAAGTTGGTGTTATAGCGCTTTTTGTTTTGATATTCATTTTTCTGACAGGCTTTGAACTGGCTTTTGCAATGTCATTGCTTGGATTCATTGGTTTTGGCTATCTCGTTTCATTCAGCGCAGCTTCAAACCTGCTGGTCAAAGATTTTTTTGACACTTTCTCTTCATATGGATTTACGGTCATTCCACTGTTTGTTTTGATGGGACAGATAGCCTCCAATTCCAATATAGCCAAAAGACTTTACGTGGCCACTCACAAGTTCGTAGGTCACATTCCCGGCGGAATTGCAATGACGACGGTGGCTGGGGCAACTCTTTTCAAGGCTATGTGTGGCTCAACCCTGGCTACTGCGGCGACATTCGCCGGGATCGCCATACCGGAGATGGACAGATACGGGTATGACAAAAAACTTTCAACCGGGGTAGTTGCTTCAGTGGGGACTTTGGGCATGCTCATCCCCCCGAGCATAGTACTGATAATCTATTCGATAATAGTTGAAGAATCGATTGGAAAGATGTTTTTGGCGGGAATAATTCCCGGACTGATGATTTCAGCATTCTTCATGTTGGTCATTTACGGATGGGTCAAACTCAACCCGGCTATAGCGCCTCGAGCCGAACGAGAGACCTGGTCAGCCAGGATCAGGACCTTGCCTGAATTCCTGTGGGTTGCGTTGATATTCATAGGGGTTGTGGGTGGTTTGATGTGGGGATTTTTCTCTCCCACAGAAGCAGGGAGCATGGGAGCTATCGCTGTGCTGATTTTGGCGGCCGTGAGAAGAGAATTGACGTTGCGGGGCTTCCTGAAATCAATAGATGAATCACTGCGGACAGCCTGCATGGTGCTGCTCCTGATCGGGGGGTCAACTGTTTTGGGTCACTTCCTTGCGGTGACGGAGATTCCGTTCGTGGCTGCGGACTGGATATCCAACCTGCCGTTCCATCCCTCGATAATCATGGCTCTCATAATTCTGGTCTATCTCATAGGTGGTTCGTTTATTGATGATCTCGCATTCATGATACTGGCGACCCCAATTTTTTATCCGGCGGTACTTAAATTAGGTTATGACCCGGTGTGGTTTGGGGTAATGATAGCCATCACCGTGATGATTGGGGTCATAATCCCTCCTGTGGCAATTTGCGTTTTCGTTGTCAAGAGCATCACTGGAGTTCCCATGAACATAATCTACAGAGGCTGCATGCCTTTTTTGCTTAGCCTGTTCGGTTGCGCAATTATTCTGTTCATTTTTCCAAAACTCGTTTTATTTCTGCCAAATTTTTTCATGGGAAACTGATGGAAAATCCTGGATGATGGTTTATCGCTGAAATAGCATAAAACACGCTCTTTCGAGGAACACATGCAGACAAAAGAACGCTTCGGATTGACGGATGAAGAAAAGCTTCTCCAGGACATGGCGCGCCGGCTGGCTCGAGAAAAGGTAGCCCTAGGCGCGGCCCAAAGGGACATAGATGGAGAATTCCCGTATGACATGCTGGAATTAATGAAAGAGAACGGCCTGTTGGGAATAGATTTTCCATCTGACTACGGAGGGATGGAAGCCGGCCTCATGTCACTGTGCATTGTTATCGAGGAATTGGCTAAAGTGGACGCAGCAACCTCCATGATGCCTTCCACCCAGGAACTGGGCAGCCTGCCAATAATTCTAGCCGGAAATCATGATCAAAAGAAAAAATATCTCGAACCATTGGCCTCCGGAGAAAAGCTGGCGGCATTCGCTCTAACCGAGTCACGTGGTGGATCGGATGTAGCCGCTTTAAAGACACGCGCAAAACTCGAGGGTGACAGATACATTCTCAACGGTAACAAGACGTTTATAACGAATGGCGGGGTAGCCGATATCATAACGGTGTATGCCATAACCAACCCTGATGCGCCATCCCACAAAGCGGCAAGCGTGTTCATTCTTGAAAAAGGAACCCCCGGTTTTCAAGTCGGCAAAAAAGAAAGCAAGATGGGAATACGGTCATCTGAGACGCGTGAACTAATTTTTGACAACGTCGAAATTCCTGTGGAAAACCGACTTGCCAACGAGGGTGACGGATTCCACATTATGATGAAGACGCTGGACTTTACCAGGCCAGCAGTAGCGGCTCAAGCCATAGGAATAGCCCAAGGGGCCTTTGAATACGCTTTGCAGTATGCCAAGGAGCGTGAGGCCTTCGGTAAGCCGGTGATCAAACATCAGGCTGTGGGTTCAAAACTTGCCGACATGTCCATGAGGATATCCGCAGGCAGACAATTACTATACAAAACGTGTGATTTACTCCAGGCTTATGCTAAAAAGGACTTGTCCAGAGTTTCTCCGGAGATAATCAGATATTCTTCAATGTCCAAGGCCTTCTGCTCGGACGTGGCAATGTGGACGACGACAGAAGCCGTTCAGATTCTAGGTGGTTACGGCTACTGCACCGAGTATCCGGTTGAAAGATACATGCGTGACGCCAAGATAACCCAGATTTATGAGGGAACCAATGAAATACAGAGAGTCGTCATTACGTCGACACTGTAATTTGCCCTTGAAAACAATCAGCTATTTGCGATCCCTCAACATCCGTTTCCTTTAGGCTTGGAAGACTTTTTGGAACCTGGGAAGAAGAACACTTTATTGCCCTCGCTCTTGGGTAATAGTCTCGAGGTGGAATGTAATGAAACACAACATCAGGATTGTGGTTAACGGTGACGAGTATTGTCTGGCCGTTGACCCGTGGAAGACACTGAATGAGGTAATCCGGGAAGATCTCAACCTTACCGGCACCAAGCTTGGCTGTGGCACCGGAGATTGTGGCGCCTGCGCAGTCATTGTAGATGGCAAGGCGGTTAGTTCATGCCTTACTCTCGCCGTGAGTGTTGATGGCAAATCCATAAAAACGGTGGAGGGCCTGGCTCCTTCAGGTGAGGAATTGCATCCCATTCAGGAATCCTTTGTGGAAACCGGAGCCATTCAGTGTGGATTTTGTACTTCCGGCATGGAGATGGCGGCTTTCCACCTGTTGAGCAACAACCCTTCCCCTACCGACCTCGAGATTCGTAAAGGTCTCTCAGGACATCTGTGCAGATGCACCGGTTACAACCAGATAGTTGAGGCCATTTCCCTGGCTGCCAATAAGATGCAAGGCTGTCATTGTAAAAAGGAAGAATCATGAGGCTCCCGAGATTCGAATATTTTGCTCCAAAGACCCTTGAAGCTTCACTGGAACTCCTTGGGCAGAAGGGGGATGGAGCGTTTGTTATGGCGGGTGGGACCGACATGATGGTAAAAATGAGCCACGGTCGACTGAAACCCAGGACAATCATAAACCTTAAAGAAATACCAGAACTGCATTACATAAAATTCAACCCCCAAAACGGACTTGAAATAGGATCAACGGCTCTGCTTTCTGAGGTATTGAATCATGCGGACATTATTGAACATTATCCTGCGCTGATTCAGGCTGTCCAGACCATGGCCAACATAGAGGTTCGCAACATGGCGACCCTAGCCGGGAACCTGTGCAATGCTGCACCATCGGCAGACAGCGCCCCACCGTTAATGGTGATGGACGCAGAGGTGTCTCTGGTCAGTAGCAGAGCAAAACGGAAAGTAAAATTGATGGACTTCTTTCTAGGACCTGGAGCTACGGTAAAAAACGTTGACGAGATCATGACTGCCATAACTCTGCCTGCTCCAAGGCCTCAGACCGGCGCTTCGTACATGAGGATATCAGCCAGGTGCGGTGTGGACATAGCTGCCGCAGGGGTTGGTGTAGCAATAAGGCTGGAGTCCGAGGTGTTGGCGGAGGCCAGGATTGTGCTGGGCGCAGTCGCTCCGGTTCCTTTGCGAGCTGTAAAAGCTGAAGCCGCTCTGGTCGGCAGGCAATTCGATCCTGAAACGGTCCAATACGCCGCTCAAATGGCGTCGGAGGAAGCCAGCCCCATATCAGATGTCCGGGCAACGAGGGACTATCGAAAGAGTATGGTGGCCGTTTTGGCCAAACGGGCAATCTCTGAAGCTTATGAACGCTCCCATGCGCGTCATTCTTAGTTGAAAGGTAGCATAATGAAAGAATTCAGCATTGTAGGAAAAGACGTGCCAAGAACAGACGCTGAGGCCAAGGCTAGAGGCTCTGCTTTATATACCGATGACATAAGGCTTCCAGGCACGCTCCATGGCCGAATCCTCAGGAGTCCGATAGCTCATGGGATCATCAAGAACATCGATACCAGCAAGGCTCTGAAACTGCCCGGGGTTAAGTGCGTACTAACCGCTGAGGACACTCCAAAGGTTAAATACGGCAACTGGAGGCTCTTTCCCGAAACTCAGGACGAATATCCTCTGGCAGTCGATAAGGTCAGGTTCATCGGGGATGAGGTTGCCGCGGTTGCCGCTATTGACAGAGACACAGCAGAAGAAGCTCTTGATCTTATAGAAGTAGAATATGAGGAATTACCCGCAGTTTTTGATGTAGCTTCTTCGATCGCCCAGGGGGCTCCAGTCATTCATGAATACTGCCCCTCAAACATCAGCGTCAACAGGAAGATAAAATACGGGGACATCGAAAAAGGGTTTGCCGAATCTGACTATGTTCGCGAAGACACATTTAAGTTTCAGGCCATAAGCCATGCCTATCTCGAACCATGCTCCGCCCTCGCTCAAGTTGATCTCGATGGCAGGATCACTCTTTGGACTTCCACCCAGACTCCATACATAGTGCAGTGTCTGTTAGCCTCTACCCTGGGCATGAGAGAGAATGACATCAGGATAATCAAGCCTTATGTTGGGGGGGGATTCGGCGGAAAGATGGAATTGAGGACCTGGGAATTCTGCGCCGCCCTGATGGCGAAGAAAACTGGCCGTCCTGTCAAGTTCACTCTTGACCGACAAGAAGAATTCCTAGCCGGAAGACGCCGCCATCCAATGACAATCCGTTCTAAAGTGGGTTTCAAGAAGGATGGAACTCTGGTTTCCAAGGATTTGAGAATCCAGCTTGACGGTGGGGCATACAATGCCATGGGTCCGACGGCCACTTTTCTGTGTGGAAATTTCGGAGCGATGCTTTACCGTTACCCGAATTACCGTTTCCTCGGAGAGCATATTTACACCAATAAACCGCCCGCCAGCGCCATGAGAGGTTTTGGAGCGCCTCAGTCACTTTATGCGTCCGAAGTCCAGATGAACATCGCCGCTGAGGAACTGGGTATTGATCCTGTTGATATCCGGTTGAAAAACGCCCAGGTCAGTGGGGACAAGATACCTGATGTCGCAACAATATCGAGTTGTGGTTTTTCTGAGTCCATACAGGCTGTTGCCGAGATGAGCGGATGGCGTGAGAAAAGGAAGTCTCTCAAGCCTGGACAGGGCATTGGAATTGGCTGCTACAGCTTTATTTCAGGCGGGGTTTTTAACTGGTTCAACACACAGTATCCATTCTCGGCCGCTGAGGTCAGAGTTTTTTCCGATGGGACAGCTCACCTTCTAACAATGGCTTCAGACATCGGACAGGGCTCGGACACGGCGCTTAAACAGATACTTGCAGAGGAATTGGGACTGCGGATGGAGGACATCCGGCTGACTACCGCTGACACTGCCATGACGCCTCAGGGCGATCTTGGAACCTGGGGAAGCCGTGTTACGCTCATGGCAGGAAACGCAGTAATAGACGCCGCCCGGAAGATCAAACAGCAGTTATTTGGAGCCGTATCAGCAAGGTTCAATCTCAACGTAATCCACGACATAGAGTGCAAGAACGGCAGGGTTCAGGCGACTGCAAGACACGACTACGGCATGTCTTTCGGAGACGCAGTTGCCATGGTCCAAAAGGCCAACCGTGGAGAACCATTGGTAGCCAGGGGATCCTACACACCCAGAGGCAAAGGTCTGGTCACACCCGCTTTCGGATTCGGGGCGCAAATTGCCGAGATAGAGGTTGACAAAGAAACCGGCTTGGTGAAGGTCAAAAACATGTGGACTGCTCATGACTGCGGAACCGTCATCAACCCTAGAAGCGTGGAAGGACAACTCGCTGGGTCCATTCAGATGGGTTTAGGTTATGCCCTTTCCGAACAGATGATCATGGATGGCGGCAAGACTCTGAGTCTGGATTTTGCTGATTACAAGATGCCTACCGCCATGGACATGCCTCCTAGCGAAGTGGTTCATGTAGACACTTTTGAACCTGAAGGCCCCATGGGGGCAAAAGAAACCGGAGAAGGACTGGCTTCGCCCACTGCTCCTGCTATCTCGGAAGCTGTGTACCACGCCACCGGTTACAGGTGCAAGGACCTTCCTATAACGCCAGAGAAGATCCTCAACGCAACTAGGGATAAAGCCGAATAAACTCTAGAGTAAGGGGGTGACGATCAACTTGTCATCCCCAAAACCCATTTTTTAGCTGTTTGAGGAATTTCTTGCCTGGCAAATGCAAGCGGGAACCCGGTTCGGCATTTTATGGGTGAGGCAGTTTTTTATAGGCAAGATTTCAGCAATTTACTATCTGAATCTGGTCACCGAATTTTGTAAGTCTCTCCAAACAGTGTTTTCCGACAACAAAACTGTTTTCAATTCCGGCCAGCCCTTTTCCTGGCAGAATGAATTTCGGTTCGAGGGCTATTACCATGCCTTCTTGCAGTATTTGAAACGACTTTTTGCCCACTATGGGCAACTCATCCAACTCAAGGCCTATGCCATGCCCAACAAAAGGAACTGCTTGAGGATATCCCATAAAACCCTCGAGACGGCCCTCTTCCGAAGCCATCCTGACTGCCATTTCATATAGGGACTCTGCTACGACCCCAGCTTTACCCTTTTCCATAATTGCCTGTTGAATTTTCAGCGCCAGATCGTGGACATTTAGAAACTCTTCCCCGGCCTGGCCAATGAAAAAGGTTCTGGCCTGGTCAACAATGTAGCCTTTGTAAGAGCCCACATAATCAATCTGGACTGGTTCGTTTTCTCTGATAACCCTGGTCCCGGCCCCTTGAGGCATGGAAGCGTTGGGTCCAGGGCCACCGGTGGGACCTACCGAGCAACTCGGTACTGCAAGGTTGACTCCCGCCATTATATGACCGTAAAACACTTCATTGTTAAAACTTCTGACCCTTACGAGGCCTTGGTGTTCTCTTTTTCTTAGAAAGGCCTCCAGAAGTCCGGCGAACTCCATCTCAACCATTCCGGGTCTCAGTATTTGTCTGGCGTAAGCGAACATGGAGTCATTAAGTTCAGCGGCCTTTCTCATCAAATCGATCTCATACGCAGATTTGACCGATCGTAGTTTACGGATCATGGGCGAAATGTCGACAAATTCTGAATGAGGAAATAGCTTTTCATACATCCTGAAATTGTTCACGGGCAGAACATCAAGCTCGAGACCTACTCTTTTCATTCGGGCAGATCCCGATCCCAAAGCAACATCTTTGATGTCCGATAGACTCCTGGTTGCTGTAATACGCTTGATCGGAGAGTCCTCCAATGCACGCTCGAGACTCTTTCTTACTAATAGTTCAGGATCAGAATCAACAGGAACCAATAAATGAGCGTCTTGAGCGGTTCCTGAGAAATAAAACAGGTCTACCTTCTGAACGATAATGGCCATATCGATTTCTTCAGCGGACATGGCCAACTTTAGAGCTTCCAGTCTGTTATTGATCTCGGAAGAGGGAGTCGATTTCATGACAGCTTAATTCCCTATTTTCGACCGTCGGAAAAACTTGAGATTTTCTGGTATAAAGGCAGTCCGCATGCCCGGTTGACCGCCTTGTCACCATTTATAATGTGAAAGATTACACGGTCTGGTTAGAGGCCATGTCTTGTTGAAGCGCTCCCATGTTCTGTGAATCGAGCACTTTGGGGCTAAGCGTGAACATGATTCATCGTTAAAGGATTATTTTTGAGGTTCAATCACGACCTTAATTGAAGCTCCTGCCTCTGCCACAAGCCCAAAACCCTCCTGGGTTCTTGCAAGCGGCAGTCGGTGCGTAATCATTGGTTCCACGTTTATCCTACCGGATGAAATCAGCTCTATGGCCGCCAGTATGTCTCTCGGACTGCCTGCGTAAGATGAGGTCATCGTTATTTCCTTACGCCACAGATCATTGAAAGGCATGTCAATCTTGACTCCAGGGTCGGTCGGGGCAAAAAACAGGATGGCCCCCCCCTTGTCCACGGCCTGAAACGCCTGTTCTATTGCTGACTTTGCCCCTGTGGAGATCACCACTATCTCGGCGAGTCGACCATCGTTGAGGCTTTTGAAGCTGTCTATCATGTCGGCGCCGGCGAGGAGCGTGTGGTCAGCCCCAAAGTGGGAGGCCATTTCGAGACGGCCCGGGTTTATGTCAACGGCCACGACCTTGGCCGCCCCCGACTTCGCTGCTAATTGCACGTGAAGTAACCCTGCCATGCCGGCGCCTATCACAAGCACACGGCGTCCTGGCTTCCATCCAACATGTTGCTGACCCCGGTATACACATGCCAAAGGCTCAACAAATACCGCCTGCTCATAACTCATACCCGACGGAAGCTCATAAATACCATTGCGCACATTAATGGCCGGTACTCTAAGGTATTCGGAAAATCCACCTGGATCAAAATTTGTCCTGGCAAGTGTGTCACAAACCGAATGATGATCAGATAGGCAATACCTGCACATATTGCATGGCACATGGTGCGATACAAAGACTCTTTGCCCAACTGACCAGTTTTCAACATCCTGACCGACCTGGACAATTTCTCCCGCTATCTCATGACCAAGCACGAGCGGAGCCTTGGGCAGACGATACCATTCGAGCACATCGCTTCCACAGATCCCACTGGCCCAAACTCTCACCAATAATTCGTTTGCCCCAATAGATGGGACCTCACGCTCTTCCAGTCTTACATCGTGGTTATTGTAATAAACCGCAACTCGCATGATCTATACCACCTGATGGGAATGATTCAATTCAGTCTCTCGCTAAGGTTTTACGCGTTTTTTAACCTTTTGACTGCTTTTTCTCGTCTTCATAAATCTTGATAGCCTTCTCGGGCTTCTCGTCAAAATGGACAACTGCTTTTACAGCCTTTATCATGCCGATCGGACAATCAGACTGGAATATGTTGCGCCCCATGTCTACTCCGACAGCGCCTTGCTGAACTGCGTTGTAGGCCATGGTCAAGGCGTCGATTTCCGCTAGCTTCTTTCCACCAGCCATAACGATAGGTACCGGGCATGTGGAGGTAACTCGTTCAAAATTCTCGCAAAAATAGGTCTTGACTATGTTAGCGCCCATCTCGGCCGCAATTCGTGATGATAATGAAAGGTAACGGGCATCTCGCGCCATATCTCTACCCACTGCGGTTACAGCCAGTACCGGTATACCCGCAGAATAGCCAGCATCTATAAGATCCGCGAAGGCCTCCAATGTCTGGTGTTCGTAAGGGGCTCCAACATAAATGGAGAGAGCCATTCCCGCAGCATTCAGCCTCACACAGTCATCTATGGCCACATTCCAGTTTTCGTTGGACAGCTCGCTCAACACGCTCTGGCCTCCGGAAACCCTCAGAACAATGGGAGCCTGGACTGCCGGTGAGACC
>CALDNG010000252.1 GCA_937915285.1 uncultured Desulfomonile sp.
TTCGAGCCGGTCGCCCTTCCTTTTGAGCAGAATCAGGCTGTCTAGCGCTAATGGGCCCTGCATTGCGCTGCCTCTGGCTAGCAGGCCTTTCGGTGTTATTATTGCTTCTTTTTCCTTCTCTTCATGATCCCCGTCGGCAGGATACAGAAAATATCCGTTAACTTTTCTACTGTTGTAAACGATTTTGATCCATTCGTTGAGGCCATCTACTCCCTGAAAAACGACTGCCTTGTTGGACAGGTACCATTGAAGATCCAGAAACAGGAAATTAGTTTCACGTTCGACGCCTGGCACATTGGCAATAAGGCTGCTGGTTATATTGTCTCTGTAAACCTTTGCCTTAATCCAGTCCGAACGCAGCGCAACCAGAGACAGTGAGTTCAAAAATATTAGAGCCAGCAGACAAATCTTTGCGAATCCAAAGAGTCGTCGCCTTGTTTGAAGAAAGACCAGTGGTAGACAAATTATTGCTGCAACCCCAAAACCTGCTGATGAAAAAATGCGACTCTGACTAGTAAAACCGGGTTCGGGGCCATAACCGGCGAGTAAATATGGCGCCAGGCCACAGCCCAGAATCGAAAATGACCAGAGGCTCGCAAGTATCAAACTAAGCCTGTTGGATAATCCTACCGGGGAAGCTTTGTTTGCCTGAATTCGATCCCGGCTGACTATCCATAACAGAAAGCCAGAAACTGTGACGAGTGTCGCCCAAAAAATATTTCCAGTGTTTGGATCAATATTTTTTAAAGGATACAAAATATATTCCGTAAGAATAGCTAGATAAGAAAAAACCAAATCCAGGGGAGGGGTCAAGGATTTATGCCCTACGGCTCCTCCACCGAATATCAGAAAGCGAATGACCAAAAAGGCCAAAAACCCGACGATCACCGACACGCCATGAATGACCAGAAACTTTATCGTAGAAATTTTTGAGCCATGTAGCCGAAAAACGGGGAAGGTCAGGAATGGAACCGCAAAAATAAGTAAAGCGCAGTTCTCATAGGTAAGCGTGGCCAAACAGAAAAACAGAATGGGTGACAGTAGTTTGTATGTTTTTACAGGATCTTTTGCCCAATTTTGAAACAAAAGCACCGACACCCAGAAAAAGAAACAAGATATCCTCGAATTATCTGTATGAAGCATGTAAACGAGGTTCGCCATAGGTGTTATTACAAAAGCGAGAAGACCGCTGAAGACCGCCCAACATCTGTAACCCGGAAAGGCGTTCAACAGTGAGCTGGTCATAAGCAAACATGATAGTGAGAGTAAAATTACTGATCCAGCCAGAAAGGCTGGCGAATGCAACCCAAAAACCTCATACATGCCAATCCAGTAAAGCCCCTCTATCGGTCTCCTGGATTCTTTTGCGTATATTAGAAGAGACTCTGGAAAACTATTCCAGAAGGGTATCCCAAATATCCACCAATCATCTCCCTGGAATCCTATATCGCCTACAAGATACCAGAATGAGGCTACTGAAACGCCCAAACAGGTCAGCATCAAACCAAGGGTCAACTTTTCAGTTTGTAGATGTTTTTTTTTATCGATCAGTTTACTCGTCATATGAGGGACTTTAATCACAAGGTCGTTTAGAAGAGTCTAGTTTCAGGTATGATAGCAATTCTAATTTTTCAAGTCTATCTGGAGCGGATTGAGCTTCAGATCAAATATCTGCTTTTCCAAAAGGGGTTTTACAATGACGAACATCCATGAGGAATGCGAATCTATTGATGATTACGACATGCAAGTTGTAGAGATCCCAATAAACGGAGTAATAGACCTGCACACGTTCAATCCGGCTGAAATAAATGATCTGCTCAATGACTACATCAATGCCTGTGTCGAAAATTCCATACTGGACATCCGCATCATACACGGGAAGGGAACAGGAACGCTTCAGAAAAGGGTCTGGTCAATACTTAAAAAACATCCGTTTGTGGGTCATTTTGAATTTGCTCCAATTGAAGCAGGCTCCTGGGGAGCAACAATAGCGCGCCTCAAGTCGGAAAGCTGATCAAACTCAAGCCCTGGAATTGCGCTCTGTGACTAAGATCTAAAATCAAGAATTCAGTGTATTTAACTTTACACTTGTTATAGGAAACTTTTTCCATTCTTTGGTCTTCCGATAGTATTGACAAAAGCGCATTTGGAGGTTAAAAATTAATTCGACTTGTCTAACTTAGATAGCCACGGCGCTCTGGGCCCAAATGATACTAGCGGCTACCATTACATGGAGTTTCCCATGAGTCCAAGAACCTCAACGAGAAGATGTTATAAGTGCCCTTCACTGCATAACAGGAAATGTTTGGCCGGGAAAACCGTAAAACTATCCAATTACAAGCCCGGTCAAAAAGGCAAGATAGTCCAGGTATGTGGAGATTCGGATTTCAGGCTCAGGATGATGGAAATGGGTTTCGTACGTGGCGCTGATATAGAAGTTGTAAAATATGCTCCTTTAAACGATCCAATGGAGTTCATCATTAAAGGTTATCATGTCACCCTAAGGAAAGACCAGGCGGCGGATATTTTGATGGATGAGCCAGATAAGGCGGCCTGAGACTAAGATGAGAGAAAAATTTGTAGTGGCCTTGGCTGGAAATCCTAATGCGGGTAAAACTACCATATTCAATGCCTTGACAGGGGCTCGTCAGCACGTTGGTAACTGGCCCGGAGTCACTGTAGAAAAAAAGGAAGGGTCATTAAAACACAAGGGAAAGCATGTCCACGTAGTTGATCTTCCGGGAACCTATTCGCTCACCGCCTTTTCACTTGAAGAGATAATAGCTCGCAATTTCATAGTCGATGAAGGTCCCGACATAGTCATAAATGTCGTGGATGCCTCTAATCTGGAGCGGAACCTTTATTTAACGGTCCAATTGCTGGAAATGGGGTGCAAGGTAGTAATTGCGCTCAACATGATAGATGTGGCGACATCTCGAGGCATTAACATAAACGCGGCCGAGCTTGCCGATCTCTTTGGAGCCCCGGTGATTGCCACGAACGGTAAGCGGGGAATCGGTCTGGAAGAGCTTCTAGACACTGTTATTTCAGAAGCCTCTGATCCTGAGGCTCAAAAAGATCTTTTGTCTCTTAATTACGGATTTGAGATTGAAGAGGAACTGGACAAAATAGAGTTTGAGTTGGACAAGTCAAAAATTCATGACAAGTTCCTTTCCAACAGATGGCTTTCCATAAAACTTCTTGAAGGGGACAGCGAGATATCCAAAAAAATTCATTCGCATCCCGATCACGCCGCGATTTACAGTCGAATAGACAAGAGCCGAAAGCATTTAACTGAAATATTCGATGATACTCCTGAAATTTTACTTGCTGATTCCAGGTATGGTTTCATATCGGGCGCATTAAAGGTTGCTGTTAGAGTTGAACGTAAGGACAGAGTGGATGTCAGCCAGCAGATCGACAAGTTTTTGACTGACCGTTTCCTTGGACCAATAATTCTCCTGGTTGTTTTATATTCGGTTTATATGTTCACATTTCAGGGTAGTGAGCCGTTGGTGAAGTACTTTGAATTTTTTTTCAAATGGCTCAATGAAGCGGTTTCGGAACTTTTACCTGATGGTCTTCTGAAGTCTCTGGTTGTCAGTGGGATAATTGACGGCGTGGGCGGAGTGCTCGGATTTACTCCCCTTATCGCGTTTATGTTTCTGACCATAGCGATCCTGGAAGACACGGGATACATGGCTAGAATCGCATTCATGCTTGACCGGGTATTGAAGGGATTTGGTCTGCATGGGGCTTCGATGCTTGCATTGATGGTTTCCGGAGGCATAGCCGGAGGCTGCGCTGTCCCGGGGATAATGGCTACTCGGACAATGAAAGAGCCAAAAGAAAGGCTCGTGACAATACTTGTGGCTCCGTTGATGAATTGCGGCGCCAAACTGCCGGTATACGCATTACTGATAGGGGCGTTTTTCTCGGGGTCAAAAGCCAGTATCATGTTTTTGCTCACCATAATTTCATGGCTCCTGGCCTTATTGGCCGGAAAGATAATACGATCAACAGTCCTCAAGGGCCCCTCGGCTCCTTTTGTGCTCGAGCTTCCTCCGTATCGGGTCCCGACGTTTAAGGGTTTGCTCATACACACCTGGGAAAGAACCTGGATGTATGTGAGAAAGGCCGGGACATCCATTCTGGCCGTATCAATAGTCATATGGGCAATGATGACGTTCCCGGATTTGCCCTCGGAGAGGCATCAGGAATTTGATGAAAAAATCAGTAAGATCACCCAGTCTTTCCTGGAAGAGCCTGGTGTGAGCGAATTCTTTGGGTCTTCCGGGGATATAGAGGGATTCAAGGCATTCCAGAAACATTTTGAAGGAAAGACCAAAAAGGAGCTTATCCATAAAAATCCAGCCTTTGCGTCTTTGGCAGTCAGCCTGGAAGAATTGGGAGGTGGCGGGCGGTCCAAATCCGAGGTAGGTTCCTCCGCCTTGATGACTGCGATGGCTTACATGAATTTTCAGAAGTCCGTTTTGTTGATCGAGAGTGAGCGACAGCGTGAAAAACTGCGCTACACTATTGGAGGCAGATTTGGGACAGCCCTGGAGTATGTGACCCGGCCGTTGGGATTCGACTGGCGAACAAATGTTGCATTAGTTGGAGGCTTCGCGGCCAAAGAAGTAGTGGTTTCGACGCTTGGAACTGCTTATAGTCTGGGTCAGGTGGATCCTGGACAATCCGGAGATTTAGCTGAACAGCTCAGAAATGAACCGGGCTGGAACCCATTGCTTGCGTTTACGCTCATAATGTTCGTCATGCTATACGCTCCATGCTTTGTAACCCTGGTGGTCATCAGAAGAGAAACGGGGAAATGGCGATGGACTATTTTTGCAATGGTTTACACCACTACCCTGGCATACTGTGTAGCATTGATTGTAAGGTCTGTAGGATCATTTCTGGGAATCGGGGTTTCCTGACCAGGGGGGATATGCGGGTATAAGTTATGGAAAAAATAATAGTAATTGGTATTGTGCTTGTCGCCGCCATTTATTTGATAACAAAATACCGAAAAAATTACATCAGGGCGAAAGACGGCTCCGGTGGATGTTCTTCCTGCGATTGCAAGAACTGTGGCATCCAGAGCGACAGTTGTTCCACACACAAAAATTAAATCAGAACTATATCTTTTTATTTATATTTTTTCGTAATAGATGCTATAGAGCGTCGATTATGAAAACTTTTTTCTGCGATCGTAGTCATACCGTCCGATACGATATTAACTGGAGGTCATTTTGAGAACAAGATTTTGGTCTTTACCCTTGTTTCTAGCTTTGGTGATGATTTTTAGTGGTTATGCCCAGGCAGCGGACGCACAAACCGAAAAAGAGATTCAGGAGACCCTCAAAAAATATTCGGAGGCCTATGAGAAACGTGACATAAAGGCCATCATGAGTTTTTTTTCAACTGACCCGGGCGTGATTCTTATAGATGGTATCTCGGAATTCCCGATTGTTGGAGCCGATCAGATAAAGATGACGTATGAACGGGATTTTTCGCAGATCCAGGCATCACGCATTGAGTATACCAAGACATATGTTGGTGGTAAGGGAGACACGGCCTGGTTCACCACGTCCCTCATCGGGCACATTAAAGTTGAAAACCAGGAAAGTCCTATTCCCGCCTTATGGAGTGGTGTGATGCAAAAAACGGGCGGAAAGTGGTTAATAGTCCAGTCACACTTCTCCTATGTTCCAATTGTAGAATTCGAAGAAGGCCCGGCGCCGGCTCCCGAGACGCCCGCCCAAAAGAAATAGGTTTCCATTCTAATCAATCGAGCCCGATGTCTGCCACACAACGACTCGGGCTCACTCATCATCATCGGTCTTCAGAACGGCAAGAAAGGCGGACTGAGGTATAACAACGCTTCCCACCTGTTTCATTCGTTTCTTGCCTTCCTTCTGCTTTTCAAGCAACTTTTTCTTTCTGGTAATGTCGCCACCATAACATTTCGCAGTAACATCTTTTCTGAGGGCGGAAACAGTCTCCCTAGCTATAATCTTGCCCCCAATGGCGCCCTGAATTGCTATCTTAAACAACTGCCGTGGAATTTCATCCTTGAGTTTCTCACAGGCTTTTCTTGCACGCTGATAGGCTCTCTCCTTGTGAACAAGCATTGAAAGGGCATCCACTTTCTCACTCGAAACCAGAATATCAACCTTCACCAGTTCTGTAGACCTGTACTCAAGGAATTCGTAATCAAAAGACGCATAACCCCTGGAAATGGACTTCAGCTTGTCATAGAAATCGAATAGAACCTCGGACAGGGGTAGTTCGAAAATGAGTTCTACTCTTCCCGTGTCCAGATAAGCCATATCTCTTTGAATTCCCCTTCGATCTATGCAAAGCGATATGACCGGGCCGAGGTACTGTTCGGGCAGAATGATGGATGCCTTGATGAAAGGCTCCTTTGTCTTGTCGATGGAAATGGGATCCGGGTACTTGGCCGGATTATCTATCATGATTTCCGTTCCATCCTTAAGAGATAGCACATACTGAACGGATGGGGCAGTTAGAATCAGGGACAGCCCAAATTCACGTTCCAGTCTCTCCTGAACCACTTCAAGATGCAACAATCCCAGAAATCCACACCTGAAACCGTGACCAAGGGCTGTCGAATGGTCTTTGTCAAATGTTAGCGAGGCGTCATTAAGCTTCAGCTTTTCAAGGGCTTCCGCAAGCTCCTGATAATCATCTGACGAAATAGGGTAGAAAGAGGAAAACACTACAGGCTTTACCAACTGAAATCCTTTTAAAGGACCGTCACAGGGTTTTTCATCCAGGGTGACGGTGTCACCTATGCGAGTATCACTTACCGTTTTTATGCCTGCTATCAGGTAACCAACCTCGCCTGCCAGCAGTTTTTTGACCGGTTTGCGCTCTATAAGGAAAATCCCCGTTTCTTCAACCCTGTAAACTGCGCCTGTTGACCAAAGCTTAATATTGTCGCCCTGTTTTAACTGCCCATCAAAAACCCTGATGTGAACTATGGTTCCACGATATGGATCCCAATGAGAATCGAAGATCAAGGCCTTCAAAGGTAGCTTGGAGTCCCCTTTGGGTGGTGGAACAATCTTTACAACAGCTTCCAGTACCTCATCAATACCTGTTCCTTCCTTGGCAGAGACCAGAATGGCCGTTTCAGGGTCTAGCCCCAAATCCTTGTCTATCTGGTGTTTCACCCGTTCAATGTCTGCCGCTGGAAGGTCGATTTTGTTAATGATGGGAATGATTTCCAGGTCCTGTTCGACTGCCATATAAAAATTTGCAAGGGTTTGCGCCTGAATTCCCTGGCAAGCGTCAATCACCAGCAGGGCGCCTTCGCATGAAACGAGGGCCCTTGACACCTCATAAGAAAAATCCGCGTGTCCCGGTGTGTCAATCAGGTTAAGAGTATAGGATTTTCCGTCTTTTGACTTGTAAGGTAGGGCCACGGTTTGGCTCTTGATAGTGATTCCACGCTCTCTCTCAATATCCATGGTGTCCAGCATCTGATCGTGAAATTCATGATCACCTACAACACCGGTTATTTGAAGAAGTCTGTCTGCAAGGGTTGATTTACCGTGGTCTATGTGGGCAATAATGCAAAAATTCCTGAGATGATCCATAAAGGTCTCCATTGAGGCCGGTAGTGACAATACTTTTTTGAACATTCCTCATCAGGGTAAATGCTCCTGATCGACGTAAGAGTCTTTAGACAACTTGAAAAGAATGTCAACAGACTTTACTTTAACAATATCCTGCGATCCAATTTATAGACGACCCCCTTAGGAGTCAACATCACAATATCATCACCTTTTTTTACTGGTCCGATGGCATCCGGCTCCGGAAGGGCGTATGATGAATTGGCGGCAGTGAGCAGGTCCCGACCCGATATGAGTTTTTGCAGTGAAGCGACATACAGTATTGAGTTGAATGGCGATTTGTTGAGTTCGATTACCGTATCCTGGAGCACTTCGAGGCCCGATGGAAATGCGCCGTTGATGTAGTAAGTTATCAGGCCACCCAGGATGTATCCTTTTTTCAAAGCCAACTCAGGATCAATGAGGTAAGTTTTTCTGGTGTAAAGATAGTTAGAGGCAAGCCAAACAGTTTTATCTTTCCATTTAACCGTGTTCATGGCCGTAACCCGCAGGTAGCCAAGCGGCAAGGTAAGCGTTGTGACGGCTTTTTTTGACTTGAACGAGGCGTCCAGATCCAGACCCATTAAGAGCCTGGTGGAACTGTCAGCGATCAATAGCGCATTTTCATAAATGGGCAGGGCTTTAAATGATGGTTGAATGTATGCCGGGGCTTCGAAAGATTCCTGAAAGGAACCAACCCGCGTCGAGTCAATGCGCCGCACCTCTATTTTTTCATTTTCCCTTCTCAGAAGTAGAAGGAACCTGTCTGATGTGGCGCCAAATCCGAGTATTTCAACGGGCTCATCCGGATCAACTATCTGGGCTTCTTTCTGCCATGTCAGAACCGATTCCGGTTTTGCAAGGATCGCCTTGATAGGAATCCAGTTTCCGTGGATAATAATTATGGCCAGGACAAGAATGGGAACAGCTACATTGAAAGTGTAATTCAATCCGCTGGAATAAACATCCTTGTCCGAGAATCGGTTTTCGGTGTCGAATTTTTTTCGAATCCCCCCTTTTAATCTTATATATCCGACAATTACTTCCAGGGCCATGATCGCAGAAAAGAAAGCCATTAATTCATAGAAGTAATTTTGTCCAGTGAAGGCCCATATTCCGTAAACCATATATAAAAAGTATTTGCTTGTGATGGTGATGCGAGCCCTCAAGCCCATTACGTTTATTATTACGCCAAAAACGACTACTATCAGATACAGGGTGACATAAAGGGCGCCTACCAGCGGCTCTACCAGATGATGAAAAATGGCTAGCATAGCTACTACGACCATTCCAAACTGGTCGCAGACCAGATCAGTGAAGGCTCCTGATTGGGAAGCCTTTCCGGTGTTTCTGGCATAAGCTCCGTCGAGTCCATCACAAATTATGTGACAGAGCAGGAAAACGGC
>CALDNG010000253.1 GCA_937915285.1 uncultured Desulfomonile sp.
AAGGGTCTGCGGTTATGAGGACTCCGATAAGGCCCAACGTTTTGTTTCATCTCATGAAACCCAGGCGCTTCTCAACAGGTTGCGGAAAGAGGAGCACGTGAATTACGAGGAGGTCTCAAGGCTCAAACTGAGAGTGGTGAGGATGGTATTTGAGTCCTTCATCGCCAGGAATAGGGACGAAGAAGAAACAAATCCAGAATGGAAGAGTTTTGAGGAATACATGGCCGCTGAGGGGATCTTTCTCCAAAAGTTTGCCACATTCTGCGCCCTCAGGGACTGGCTGGGATATCAGGATTCAAAATTTTTTCAATGGCGTCAGTGGCCTGTAGGATACCAGCATCCGGAATCTGACGAAGTGAATCATTTTATGGAAACCTATTCCGATGAGATACTTTTCTGGATGTTCATTCAATGGCAGATTGACCAACAGTTGGGTGAAGTTCAGGATTACACGCGTCAAATAGGCATGCTGGTCGGACTCTACCACGATCAAGCCCTTGCAGTGGATTCAAATGGGGCTGATTTCTGGGCGTGGAGGGAATATTTTACTGAGGGGTTCTCTGTTGGCGCCCCACCGGACTCATTTGCGCCCGACGGTCAGGATTGGGGTTTTGCCCCACCGGATTCATGGAAAATCAAACAGTCCTTCTACAGTCCTTTCAGAAAAATATTACGCGCCAACCTCAAACATGGTGGCGCCCTTCGTATAGATCATGTCATGCAACTGCATCATCTCTTCTGGATACCAAAGGGATCTGGAGCGTCCGAAGGGGTCTACGTAAAAGATTACGAATCGGATCTACTGAACGTAATAGCCTTGGAAAGCAGCCAGCGCCATAACATAATTATCGGGGAAGATCTCGGAACCGTTCCTCATAATTTCAGGGAAAGGCTTATACAAAAGGGCCTGTTGTCATACAGGCTGTTTTATTTCGAGAGGGACGACTGGGGTAATCTGATCCCCTATTACCACTATCCTACGCGTGCCCTGGTCTCATTGTCTACACATGATCTTCCCACTCTGGCCGGATTCTGGGAGGGGCTCGACATAGAGAAACGACTGGAGATCGGACGGATCAAACCTGAGGATGAACTGGATTCGAGAAAGGAACGCACTGACCACAAGGCAAAGATAATTGAGCGACTCGTGCGCGATGGAGTACTACCCGACTATACGGCCCATGAGGCATGGATAAACACGTTTCCAACCGATGACCTTCACTCGGCAGCGTTGAGTTTTGTTTTCCGAACACCTTGCGCTATTGCCCTAATAAATCAGGAAGACATTTTTCTGGACATAAGACAGCAAAACTTGCCGGGGACCACCTGGGAAAATCCCAACTGGGTCACTAAAACCGGCTTTTCGGTGGAAGAACTACGGGAAAACACCCTCGCCAGGGAAATGGCCGCTAAGTTCAAAAGACTCTTGATAGAAAGCGGTAGGCAAACATAATTTTGTTGTCAGGACATTAGTCTTTGATTCTATTCCCAGCTCCTAGTATACGCTTGAAGCCCAATGCGCCCCTATACTCACTCCAGATGGAAGCTATCAACTTCAGGTCGGAGCGCCATCGATCTATCTTGCGAATAGCCTCAGCCTCCCAAGGCAGCCAGGTAGACCTCTTTCTGATTCTAATCGATGCCTCAAGTTCAACAGGAACAGGTGGTTCAGGGGTCTGACAGTTAATCTCGTCAACATCTTCCTCGGCGTCGCAATAAGAGAGGTAATCATTAATTATCTTGAGCTGACGCCTGTTAAGTTTGCCCCGAAGAGCGCCTAGTCTTTCGTCTAGAAACTCGTCAAACCCCCGAGCCACCGCCTGATTCTTTTCCTTGCAGCTAATAAGTTCGTTCAGAAAACGATAATTCTCTCGAAACTCCCCTGGAATCGAGGAAAGGTCAATGTCTTGGGCGGATTTGTCCACACTCATGTTTGCTCCCTAACATACAAAAATAAAAGAAACAAAAATTCAAAAGCAGATCAGAAGACACCAACAGGACGTTGGCCTAGACAGGACGGCTATCATGCGATACATGTTTTGTCAAGCTATGGTTAAAATTTTTATTTCATCTTATCATTATCATTGTGATAACTTGACGTATCTATTGGCGAGACATTATCTCTGTAAAGTTCCTTATGTTTTTTAATAACTTCTGGATCAATGTGTATGTTGTCTTTATGTTTGAGCTTGAATGCCTCCAAATTTTTACGCTCCTGGTATGAAAATACTGTGGTCTCGATCCATCCGACTACGCGCTCACCGTACGGAAGTTCCCTGACGAAGGCCACCCCGCTCATGACAGTAGTCTGGTTCACTCTTTGACCGTGAATGAAGCATCCCAGAAGCACTCCGATGCCCGCAAGGAGCAGGAAGTAAAAGGTGATAAGAGCTTTCCTAAGCATTCTGAACCCCTTAGAGTTATATTTTTAGATATATTATTCCGATGCAGGAAACCAGCCATAGGCTAACGCATGCCAGAAGCGGCGGGTCTGTCAGCAGGAGCGCTGTAGGCGAGCCGCCATCCTCCTTGTGATAAATCAGGAACATGTATCTAAATATTCCGTATGTCACAAATGGGATGGTGAACATCATGTTTTCGGACTGTTGACCTCCGGATAGGTGGCTTTTAACTGAATACAGGCAATAGAATATGAAGGTGGAAGTGGTGACCACCTGTAGAAGCTGGTCGAGCAGGGCTACCGAGTAGTTCTCCAGGACCGGTCTATGGCAGGCTGCGTCATCTGACAGGATCACAACCTCATGCCGTCGCTTGCCCAAGGCCAGGAAGATGGAAATGGAAAAGGTACATAGCACCAGCCAGCTCGACATCCCTACCATCAGCACTGATGTGCCTGCCAGCACCCTAAGAAGGAAACCAGCCGAGATGACCAATACATCTATGATGACGAAATCCTTGAGTCTCCATGAGTATAGGACATGAAGAGTCACATAAAGTCCCAGGGCGAGCATGCCTACAAAAGGAGCGTGCGCCATGACACCCGAAATAAACATTAAGACAACCAGCCCTGCAGCTATCAACAAGGCGTGAGTGGGTTTGACTGCCCCGCTTGCAAGAGGTCTGTTCTTTTTAAGAGGGTGTACCCTGTCCTGATCCATGTCCATGAAATCATTGATTATATAAACGGCAGATGACCCAAAACAGAACGCCAGCAGCATCCACAGTGTTGGGACCACATCCTGCCAGACGAAAAGTCGTCCACTGAAAACTAGCGGCATAAACACAAAGCCGTTTTTCACCCATTGAGTAGGGCGCGCAAGTTTGATTAACGATAAAAAATACTTGATCAATTTATTTTCTCCCCACCTGCTGGGGTAAGATAGGTCCGGATCCGGGAAATGTGACCACACAGGCATTATCACAGAAGATAGTTTGTGTAAATCCAATCGACCGTCTGGACAGGCGATCGAGATTCTTTCGGTGCGCAGTTGGGGTGTAGAGGAATTACGAGAGGAGGGCAAAACCCTAGAATGAGTCTGTATCCATGGCGTAATGAAGTCTCTCAAGAGATCCCGAAGTTTCAGATATGAAGCGGCGTCATTATCTTGTAAGATAGTCTGTTGGTAAAGTTTGTCCGACTTGATATCATGTTATGTCCATAGCAGTTGTGAAAGTGTGGAATTGTTGACCCCGTCGCCTGGTTCCGGTGGAACGGCAAATTGAAAGAAACCGGAGATGGGGTCTTTAGTCATAAGCATAAATAATGGTTTTTTCTAAGGAGCGAATCATGGGTGGCATTGAACTGTGCAAGTCATTGTCCCAATCTGCGGACACAAAAATCGTGATGTTGGTTTTGGATGGTCTTGGGGGCCTACCTAAAGAGCCCGGAGGATTGACAGAACTGGAAACCGCCTTTACTCCCAACATGGACAGGTTGGCGGTAGAGGGGTCTTTGGGTTTGATAAACACGGTTGGCATAGGAATCACTCCCGGCAGCGGGCCAGGTCATCTTGGACTGTTTGGCTACGATCCTTTGAAGTATCAGATTGGACGCGGAGTGCTCGAGGCGGTTGGGATAGGTTTGAGACTGACGGACCTCGATGTGGCTGCCCGTGGCAATTTTTGTTCGGTTGATGAATCCGGAATTATTACGGACAGAAGGGCTGGCCGAATTTCGACCGAAGAGTGCGCAAGAATGGTCAGTCTTATAGAGAACATTACGGTCGATGGCGTGGAAATAATCGTAAAGCCTGTTAAGGACTATAGATTTGTTCTTTTGCTACGTGGGCCGGGTCTTTCTCCAGCGCTCAATGAGACCGATCCTCAAAAGACCGGTTTGAAGCCTTTACGCATCAGACCGCAGGACGGTTCGGCTGAGGCCAGGGCCACGGCGGACATAGTCAACAAGTGGGTAGACAGAGTCGCTGAGCGAATCAAGGGAGAGCGTCCTGCCAACATGGTTACATTGAGGGGATGGTCCAGAGAACCCGGTTTACCAGGATTCCCGGAGGTGTTCGGACTAAAGGCCGCTGCCTTGGCGGTTTACCCCATGTATAAAGGCCTAGCGAGTCTGGTTGGAATGAACCTTGTTGAAGGTTTGGCCGGACTTGAGGACCAGATCAACGCATTGCGAGCCAATTGGGATTCCCATGACTTCTTCTTCTTTCACTACAAGTATACTGATAGTAGGGGCGAGGATGGAGATTTCGACGCCAAGGTTGTGGAAATTGAAAAGGTTGACAGGATCATCCCTCAAATCATGGAATTAAATCCGGATGTAATTGTAATAACCGGAGATCATTCCACCCCAGCAGTTCTCAAATCCCACAGTTGGCACCCTATCCCGCTAATTCTCTGGGCTCCTGGGAAAACAAGATCAAACGTAAATGTGACAGGCTTCGGAGAAACTCAATGCCTGAACGGCGCTCTAGGACAATTCAACGCTTCGAGCCTGATGCGGTTGGTTACTGCATGCGCAATGCGCCAAACCAAGTACGGCGCCTGACAGAAAAAAGTTTTTTTTGTTAAAGAGACCTAACTAAATGGCCAAATCAGACGTGCATCCGGTCCACACTTTCCGATCCTGGCAAGTGTGGCCCGGTTCCTACGACAATCCGGAGGCAGATGGAAACTATCCTTTGGCCCCCAATTGCCTGCCGGAATTCGACAAAGCCACCCCCATCACTTCAATGGGATCTTGCTTCGCCAGAGAAATAAAAAATGTACTGATAAGGGAAGGTTATAACTATGTGAACGAGGAGCCTGGCCATCCTGCCTCAAAACACGCCGGGGCCGCCTGGGAGAGATTGTACAATACCTTCTCGATGAGGCAGATATTCGAATACACTTTTGCAGAGTTCAAACCGCTCACCAGATGGTGGGTTTCGCCCCTTTCAAACATGATTCAGGACCCCTACCGTCGCATAATACTTTACGATTCCATCGATGATGCCGAACGGGATTTTCAGCATCATGTGGAATGCTCACGTTCAGCTCTTACCAAGTCTCGTTTGATCATAATAACCCTTGGGTTGACAGAGGTCTGGGAAAGCAGGACAGATGGGAGCGTCATTTGTCTGCCAGCGGGTCCGTATGTTAATGAGGGTGGGGATATGACAGACTATGATTTTCGGGTCACCAGGTTTCAGGAAAACCTGGCTAATCTTGAAAGAATCTATAGCCTTCTGTCAGAGCAGAATCCCGAGGCAAATCTGGTTGTAACCGTTTCTCCAGTTCATCTTTGGGCTACATTCAGGCAGGATGAGGATGTGATAAGCGCCAGTTGCAATTCCAAGTCTACCCTGAGGGCGGTAGCTGATGAATTTGTGGGGCGTCATGAAAATGTGTTCTATTTCCCTGCGTACGAGATGGCCAGCATTTATAGACCCATGATGGGGGCTTCAATATATGCGGAAGGACGGGAAAACTTTCATGTTAACCAGGACGTGGTAGATTTCATCATGAGGCAATTCTTCAAGGCTGCAGGAAGTCCAAAAAACGTTCATGAAGTCGAGGGATAAAAAACGTTGGACATCTGGCGCAAGCCGGGAGCAGGCATTAATCTGAATGTTAAAGAACCTGGGAGATAGGGTAGTGCCTGGCCTGACCATATTAGAGACCAAGATAGTTGCTGTTGATGAGTCGGTAAAGAGAGCGGTCGAAGTAATGCTTCCAATTGCTAGAGACACTCTTAGGCGTGATGGTTGTCACTCGCCGACAGCGGTTCTCCACACATTGACAGGAGTTATACCGATCTTGCTAACCTTTCAGGATATTGTTCAAAGACGAGATCAGGTGGAACAGGTAAAGGTCATGGCCCTGGAAGAAGACGCTTTTGCGGTGAGCGCAATAACCAGCGCCAAGGTTGTGGACTACAGATCGAGTGAGTTCGAGGAGGCCCTGGTCATAGCCACAACAATTCGTGGGGCCAAACCCTATGTGGTGACTCAGAGTTTCTTGCGGGGTCCCAATGGCGCAGTCACATCCTTTAAAGATCCGCTGGAAGGTGAAGATGCGTTTATGGTAGGACAAATGATGATTTTCCCGGAGTGGGACGAAGGGAATTAGCGCAACAAATATCTGACTCGAGAAGTCTAGCTGGGAAACATTAGTTGTCGTGTTAAAAGACTATTTATCATGGCTCGAACAGCCGCGCATCATGGATTGGGAAGTTGCTCATCATGAAGTGTTTGAGTCGGTTCCGGCTATAACTGAGCCAATACCGGAAGAACTCAACCCCGAGACAGTAAAATTAATAAGGGAATCCGGTGTAGACAGGCTCTATTCCCACCAGGCTCAGTCGATACGGCTTGCTCTGGAGGGAAAAAACGTTGTCCTGTGTACCAGCACTGCCAGCGGGAAAACGCTTTCCTATCAAATACCTATCCTGGACAAGCTTATCCGAGATCCGAAAGCCCACGCTATTTTCATTTTTCCCCTGAAAGCCCTTGAACGCGATCAATGCGACGCTTTTAAGGCCCTAGCCGCCGGTTCCGGCATTGACATCGCTGTTTATGATGGAGATACCCCTGACGCGGAACGCAAGAAATTAAGGAGCAAGCCGCCACGAGTCCTGGTGACCAACCCGGATATGCTTCACCTTGGATTTCTGGCCTTTCACAACTCCTGGAGGAGCTTTTTGTCCAACCTGGCGTACGTTGCCCTGGACGAAGCTCACTCTTACAAGGGAATTTTCGGGAGCCACATCAATCAGTTGATTCTGAGACTGAAGCGTGTTTGCGCCCATTATGGGGCATCTCCACGATTCATAGCCTGTTCAGCCACAATTGCCAATCCAGGAGAGTTCGTCAGTACTCTTATTGGTGAGGAGGTTTCAGTGGTTTCCGAGTCTGGAGCGCCCTCCTCGAAACGTCACTTCATTTTCCTTGAACCATGTCTCAGTCCTTATACAGTGGCAGCGCGACTATTTATAAAGGCTTTGAATTCCGGACTAAAAACCATAGTTTTCACCAGGGCCAGGAAAATAACTGAACTAATAACACTGTGGGTGACCTCTGACGCTCCTGAACTCAGCAAGAGAGTCAGTTCCTATCGGGCGGGATTCCTGCCGGAGGAGCGAAGAGAGATAGAAAAGAGACTTTTCAGCGGAGTCCTGGATGGTGTGATCTCGACTTCTGCCTTGGAATTAGGAATTGACGTTGGTGGCCTGGATGTCTGCATCCTGGTCGGGTACCCCGGAACGGTTGTGAACACATGGCAGCGTGGCGGAAGGGTAGGTAGGTCAGGTCAGCCGAGCGCAATAATCCTCATTGCTGGAGCAGATGCGCTGGATCAGTTCTTCTTGAAGAATCCCCATGACTTTTTTCAACGAGGATTTGAGGAAGCGGTTCTGGACCCTTTCAACGTGGAGGTTCTAAAAAGGCATTTGCCATGCGCCGCTTCTGAATTACCACTGACAGTCTCGGAAGACTGGCTTGGCAACGAGGTGGTCCAGGAAGCGCTCGAATCTCTGGTACAATCGGGAGTCCTCTATAAGTCCAGGTTTGGATCGATCATAAATACGCTGACTCGACCACACCGCAGCGTTGATTTGAGGGCAGTAGGAAATTCGTTTTCGATATTTTCCAGGGATGGCCGCAAACTCATAGGTGTCTCAGGAGGAAACCGCGCTTATCACGAGGTTCATTTAGGAGCAATTTACCTGCACAGGTCAAAACAATACGCGGTCACCGGCTTTGATCATGAAAAAAGAAACGTGTTCGTCGAACATGTGAATTACAACTATTACACCAAAACCCTCTCGGAAAAAACAACAAGCATATTAGGATCTCCATTGAGATCAAGGGATTTTCATGGTTTTTCGGTGCGGGAGGCAAGGATCAAGGTTACTGAGCATGTTCATGCTTACGAGAAGAGAAGGACGTCTGGCCAAGAGCTTATTTCGACCGAACCTCTTGATTTGAAGCCAGAACCTTTCGAAACCATTGGTATCTGGATCGAGGTTTCGGATAAAATAAAGAAAATTGTTGAAAAGTCGTCATTACACTTCATGGGGGGAATCCACGCTTTGGAACATGCTGCAATTTCTATGTTTCCACTTTTTGCATTGTGTGACCGTAACGACATAGGAGGCATTAGCACTCCATACCATGAGCAGGTTTGCAAGTCTGCCGTATTCATCTACGATGGTCATCCCGGAGGGGTGGGACTGGCCCACAAGGCGTTCGACGTAATCTGGGAATTGCTTGAGAAAACCCGGACCCTCGTCAGAAGTTGCGGGTGCGAAAAAGGATGCCCCTCCTGTATTCATTCGCCCAAATGCGGATCCGGAAACAAACCGCTAGACAAATCAGCATGCCTTATGATTCTGGATGAACTCCTCACCACCGAGAAGATCGAAGAAAATCCTGAACCTTTGGATGAATCGCCAGAAGATCTTGAAGTTCATGTCCATACCCAAGCTCATGAAAATAGTCTGATTATTGTTTCGGAGGATGTTCTGGTTGATCAAGAGCTTGAGGAGAAAACTCCGGCGAAGCCATTTAAGACCGTCGTATTTGATCTGGAAACCCAAAAACTGGCTCAGGATGTCGGAGGATGGAACAACATTCCCAAAATGCTCCTCTCGGTGGCTGTTACCTATTCTAAAGAAGATGGATTCATGTCATTCAGGGAAGAAAACGTTGATTCCCTTGTAGATTACCTTTGTTCTGCGGATCTGGTTGTTGGGTTCAACCATGTTTCATTTGATTACGTTGTGTTATCGGCTTATACAGCCACAAATCTACAAGGCCTCAATAACCTTGACCTGCTGGTCGACACCAGGGCCAGGCTCGGATTCAGGCTCAGCCTGAATCATTTTGCCGAGCATACTCTCGGCATCAAAAAGTCAGGTTCAGGGCTAGACGCTGCGCGTTGGTTCAGGCAGGGAAAATTTGATCTAATAGAAAAATATTGTCGTGACGATGTGATGATAACCAGCGAACTATATGAGTTTGGCCGCAAGAACGGTTATGTGAGGTATATGCGCAAAGGCATGGTTTCCGAACTACCGGTCCGTTGGCCCAGGATTGACCGGCCGGATTCATGATGGGATGCCCTATTCGGGCTTACAGCCCGAAAACAATGGACAAGGCATGTTGGAAGAACTCGAAACGGAATTTCTGATACTTACCGATTTTTGATCTCGGACCTCAAACAGATGGAATAATAACTTCAACTGTATTAATACTTGATGAATAGAGGCTGGACCTCTAGACGCATTTCCTATGCAGCGGGCTACGAACTGGCGAGATGGTAGACCTAATGCTCAACTTCCTCAAGTCATCAAAATATTACCTGGCCGTCTTCCTGGTTCTTCAGGCGCTCTGTTTTGCCGTATTTTATCAGGGCTACCGCCAGGATGCGAAGTCGATGTCACTAGCCAATACGGACAACCTCGCCAACCGATACAATGCCATGTTGAAGACTTACAGCATGGTGGCGAATACGGTATTCACCGAGGTGATTGACAAACCTGATGTGCTGGAAACCATGAGCGCTGCCCTTCAATCCAGTGAAACCGATCAGGCGCTCTACAGAGGCAAGTTATTCGCGCTGCTTAATGATTGTTTTCAGCGGCTGGTTGACAAGGATTTCAGACAGTTCCACTTTCATTTTCCGGATGGTACAAGTTTTCTGCGTTTCAACAAACCTTCTCGGTTCGGTGACAACCTTTTCGACATAAGACCTTCCCTGAGAATCGTAAACATAAAGCAAAAACCGGTTGAAGGCTTTGAGGAGGGGCGTGCGCATAGCGGTTTCCGTTACATTTTTCCATTGAGATATGAGGGAAAACACATTGGAAGTGTTGAACTGAGCGTCTCTTTCAATGCCTTAAAACAAACCATGGAAAAGCTTTACGCTCCGGATGAATTCGCTTTCATGATCAAACGTTCGTCAATCGAAAACACGGTCTTTGAAGATGAAGCCAAATTCTACAGGCCGAGTGATTTGAACCCGGATTTTCTTTATGAAACTGTTGAAGGTGACAGCCTCTTTGGTAAAGGCCCGTCCAGAATCAGCAATAGCCTGAAGATCGCCATAAACAGAAAGATAGTTGCCCAGTGTGGCCAGTTGATTTCGGGCGCCAGGTCTTTTAGTGACGGAATTCACACCGAAGGGAGAGACTATGTTGTGACATTCCTTCCAATCAAGAATATTGGCGGGGCCGTGGTCGCATATTTGATCTCTTACACTGAAGATTCTGCTTTCAGAAATCTTTTTCAGAATTTTGTTCAGAAGTTCCTGGGATTTAGTCTCGTAATCACCGCTTGTCTAATAGTTTTGTATCTAAACGAACGTTCTACAAGGAGAGACAGGTTTCAGAAACAGCAGATAGAAAGTCATAACCGTCAGTTGCGTGACA
This sequence comes from uncultured Desulfomonile sp., assembly GCA_937915285.1. Taxonomy (GTDB): domain Bacteria; phylum Desulfobacterota; class Desulfomonilia; order Desulfomonilales; family Desulfomonilaceae; genus CAITZA01. The sequence goes on from CALDNG010000253.1 coordinate 10,829, forward strand.
TCACCAACAATATGGGAGAGGCGTTGTATGTGGTGGACACTGAAGGGAAAATCAATTTTGTGAACCCTGCTGGGGAAAAACTTCTTAACTTGCCTTTTTATGAGATCCTCGGGGGCCGCATGGGTGATTTCATGATCACTCTTAGCGCTGAGAATGGTGGCCCGGACGAACATTTTGGTTTTGGCGCCACACCGCCTGACTCTACGGGAACAGTAGCCGGAGAGATTCGTGTCAAAGTTCAGGAAAACGAATCACTTAAATACGTCGCATACATATCATCTCCAATCATGATTGATAACAAGGTTCATGGGGCAGTAATCCTGCTCCAGGATATCACCAGCAGAAAAAACGCCGAAGAAGCGCTCAGACTTAACGAGGTACGTCTGAGACTTGTTGTTGACAACGCCCTGGATGGAATAATCACAGTTGATTCCATGGGCAATATTGATTCGTTCAATCCGGCGGCTGAATCCATTTTCAGCTACAATGCTGATGAGGTCATTGGCCGAAGTCTTGAAAAACTGATACCTCACTCAAAGGCTGGCCGAAATTCTGCGTTTCTGCAAAGCATACTCAGCGGTGGGGGTATCGAGCCGGTAAAGTTGGAAAGGGAATTGTTCGCTCTCAAGCGAGACGGATCTATATTCTCTGCAGGCATTTCGGTCAGCGAGATGCGATTGGGTGAAGAGAGAAAGTTCATCCTGATTATAAGGGATATCAGTGTCAGAAAACGAGCTGAGGCTGAACTGATACAGGCTCGAGAGAAGGCTGAAGCCGGGGCAAAAGCCAAGAGTGAGTTTCTGGCCAACATGAGCCATGAAATAAGAACGCCCATGAACGGCATAATCGGCATGACTCAACTAGCTCTGGATACTGAACTAACTGATGAACAGCGGGAGTATTTGATGACTGTCAAGTCGTCCTCTGACGTCCTGCTGAAACTCATCAACGAGATACTGGATTTCTCAAAAATCGAGGCGGGAAAACTCGAAATAGAATCAGTGGATTTCAATTTCAGGGACATCATTGGAGGGGCTACAAAAGCTTTGGCTGTTCAAGCTAATGAAAAGGGACTTGAACTGATTTTTGACGTTTCGCCTGATGTTCCTACCAGCGTGCGGGGTGATCCTGTCAGGCTGGTCCAGATCATGAACAATCTTGTCAGCAACTCAATCAAATTTACTGAAACCGGTGAAATCCTGATATCTGTGGAAATGCTGGACCAAAGCAACACTGAGGTTATTTTGCATTTCAGCATTTCTGACACGGGTGTAGGGATTCCAAAGGACAAAATCGAAAAGATTTTCATGCCATTTGAACAGGCTGACTCTTCTACTACCCGTCGTTATGGTGGCACGGGATTAGGTTTGTCCATATCGAGCAGACTTGTGGAGCTAATGGGTGGGGTGATTTGGGCGCAGAGTGAAATCGGCGCAGGAAGTGTTTTTCATTTTACCATCCAGCTAAAACCCGCTTCACGTGAATTACAGGAATCCAAAAGTGTAAATAGCGCAGATCTTGCGGGTAAATATGTTCTCATAGTGGATGACAATGCCACAAACAGAAAAATTCTCAGCGAATTCCTCAAACATATGAATATTGAAGCAGAGGTTGCCTGCAGTGGAGATGAGGCGTTAGAGAAGCTTCGTGAGGCTGTCACGAAAAACAGGGCTTTTGATTTGGCAATTCTGGACGGTATGATGCCTGGTATGGACGGTTTTGAGCTTGCCAGAAGGATAAAGACAACTTCGGAGTTGTTCGGAACAAATCTGATGATGCTCACCTCGGCCGGACAAAAGGGAGATTTGGCAAAATGTAATGAACTTGACATAGAGGTATACCTTACCAAACCTGTTCAGGAAGCCGAATTACAGGGGGGGATCGCAATGGCTCTTTATGGTTCTGCGCGCCATAGACACCGAAGTCCAGTTGATGCCACAGCATGTGATTCCAGGGATCGTGGAGCCAAAATTTTGCTGGCTGAGGATAATGTTGTCAATGCCATGCTTGCCAGAAAAATTCTGGAAAAGGCCGGTCACTCAGTAATGTGGGCCAAGAATGGGAAGATAGCCCTGGACATGCTGGCGATGCATTCGTTTGACGTAATTCTTATGGATGTATCCATGCCTGAAGTTGATGGGTTCGAGGCCACGCGCCGAATTCGTGATCTTGAGCAGGAGTTCGGTGGACATATCCCAATCATCGCAATGACCGCCCACGCCCTGAAAGACGACAGAGAGAAATGTCTCACCGTAGGAATGGACGCCTACGTCTCAAAACCGGTTAATGTTTCTGAACTCTTTGAAGTTCTTAATTCCTTTTCAACCTGGAACGAGTAGCTTCAATGACTCCTGTCAGACTAACTGTGCCCCATCCATTGTGACATTAGTGAAAGCCATTGGGGGTCTTCATGTAGAGAATCCCGTACTTGCTCTTGATTTGTGAGTCGAGTTCTGCAGCGTTTTTCAAATCAATGGGAAGCCTCATATTTCCGGACAGTTCTATGAGCGCCATGCTGTCACCTGCTGTTCTGCGATCTTCAAGAATTTTGTAAAGGTTTGCCAAGTTCACAATTTCGTCATCACCAACTCTTTTGACGCGATCTAGGAATCCGGAGGTGTCCGTCAATCCGTATTCCGGAAATATCTCCGATATGATGACTATTTTCTCACGAGGCCTTCTGGGAAATTCGTTCTGGTAACGGTATTGAAAGACTTCGCCGGATTTACCCATGTTTTCAATGCAGTTAGTAGTCAACTCAACAAATCCTACTCCGCCAAAAATGAAATAATTTGCCGTAGTGAATATTTTTGGTACCAGCTTTGGCAATCCCTGAGGGATAGCTCCCTTGATTTCAATGGTCTTGTGATTTCTGACTACCTTGACACCAAGATCATCCCCAACCTTTTTCCTGTTCAGAATTTCCGAAAAATAAACCCGTTGCCCCAGTGGTTTGAAATGAATGTCACCGTAGTTGTCTACAGGATGGGAATCGATTTCAATCAGGATGTCATCTTTTCGCAAACCGAATTGATATGGTCCACCATCTGGTATTATGAAGTCTATGAGTATTCCACCCTGATCGACCCCAAGGCCGAAATATTCTTTTAGTTTAGGGAACATGAACTGAACCATGTATCGCCAGTGAGGAATTTGCTTCTCGTTGTCAAGCGAAGAAAGCAGACTTTTCACAAGATTAATGGGGATGAAATAATTTATCCTGTCACCAACTTTCATACCCTGAAAAGAAATGCCGACCACTTTTCCGTCTTTCAATACCGGGCCGCCGGAATTTCCCTGATTCTGTTGCAGTGACGCCTGAACCATCAGCCAGAGTTCCTGGGAATACGCGTATCTGCTCACCTCGATTCGGCTGATTTCCCCAGCCTCTGATTTGCTTATTCTCTCGCCTCCAAGCGGATAACCCCATCCTAATACCTTGTCACCTACCCTAAGTGTGTCGCTGTCTCCAAGCTCAAGCGGTGAGACTGGACCATTGCGATCTTCGTAAGCCCTAAATTCATCAGGCGTCATTTCAAGAACAGCAAAATCAGCGGAATTGCAAAGACCGATAAGTCTGGCCTCGTAGCGGCGTTTTTCTTTGCCGTTTGATACCTGAACATTCTCTGACATTGATACAGTGTGAGCATTGGTAAGGATTAGACCCTTACGATTGGGGAAGTTTTTTTCATCCCTGAAAAAGAAGCCACTTCCCTTTACCTGGGTAAAGTCAGGTGATTTCCATGGCTTGTGATAATAGGGCGATTTCTTGACTGCAAAAACCCTGAGGACCTTGGTTTCTATGGAATGATTGGTTTCGGCCGACGCCAGGCCCCCTGAAAATAGTGTCATCAAAGAAAAAAACAATGTCAAAAAAAGGGCTTTACCCGAACACAATTTTAGAGTTGCAGTCATGAGGCGCTTCTCCGGTCGTCGGAATTTTGCGAAATTATCGTATCACAAAAAATACGCCAGGATGAAGCTAACAGGTGGATCTGAGATTAAAGGATGGAACCCTGGAAGGTACGAAAACCGTCACATGCTTTTTGCCGCCCAGCGGTAGATTTTTTCAGCAGCCTTGAAATGTTGAGCGGTGTTAAGGACTACCACGAGATGTTCTTTATCATCATCCTTGAACAGCGCCACGATACATTTTCCCGCCATATTGGTGAAGCCTGTCTTGGCGCCGGCTACAGGCAGATTCCGATCAAGCAGTTTGTCGTTAGTGTACAGAGGATAATCCCGGGGTTTTTCGTTGAGGGTGCGCATCGTGTGCTTCTTTGAACTGGATATCTGGGCAATAAGAGGATATTTGAAGGCATGGTCAGCAATAAGCGCCACATCCTGCGCGGTCGATATGTTGGGTTTTTTGGCCTGCAATTCTCGGCCGTCTTTTCGTCCTATTATGAATTTGTGATCGAGTCCGCTAGGGGTAAAAATCTTTACGCTTGAGGCTCCTAGTTCCTCTGCCTTCCTATTCATCGCCTTTATAAAACCGGCCCTACCGCCTTTGGGGTAGGCGCGTGCCAGGGCCTCTGCACAGTCGTTGCCGGATTCGATGAGCATCCCATGTAGAAGGTCCTGAACCGAGAAAATGTCGCCGGGCCTTATACCTACAGTGTGTTTCTCAACCTCGCGAATATCGTGAGGCGTCACTATGCGTGAGTCAAGCTTCATGTCATCGATGACGACCATTGCCGTCAGTAGCTTCGTGATGGATGCAATCGGAAGAGGTGATGAAACATTTTCAGCCAGGATGATTTTGTTGGAGGACCTGTCAACACAGTATAGAGCTTTGGCTTTTATCTTGAGGTTTTCAGTAGACGCCTTGGACAGGATGGGGACCCATGTGGGAGTCTTAATCCTCGGGATCACAATTTCGGAGGATTTTCTGTTCAGAGAGGCTGGCTTGAATTCAGGTCCAACTCCCCGTCGAACGTCGGGAAGGCCCACAATCTCGGGAACTCTGGGTTGTGAATCCCCTCCAACCGTAGGTTGACGTGAAGACTGCTTGGAGTTTGAGCTGGGCAACTGCGAAGGATCGAATTTAAATTTGTAATTTCTCATGTAGGTCGGAACGTTATAATCGCTGTTTCTGTTCCCAACAGACGTTCCTACAGCCGGCCTCTTGTAATCGGTCGACTGTGAAGGACCAAAGGCATGGCCGAAATCAGGGCATAATACGGCCGCGGCCACAAGCGCCAGCAGGAGCCTTATCTCAAATCTTCCCAACCTCATACACCTCTGTCCTATCCGCAGTCTCGCGCTCAAAGAAAATGAGCTTGTAAAATCGATTTTAATAAGCCGGTTCCCATTAGTCAAGAAAAACGGCTTTAAACGAATCGACTAAATTATGGAACCTATTGTTTAAAATTTATTTAAAGGCCCCATTCCCGTTCATTTGGCACGCGCCCCGAAAGCAATCAGGGGATGGATGAAAATCCTTCTCGATCATGGCGTAAGCGCTGTGGTTGTGTATGGACTCAAAATTCTCCGCCTCTATCCGGTACCATGGGAAATTGTTCTTTTCTCTCAACCGGGATAGAGCAGACCGGACAACGTCCTCAACAAACATTGGGTTGTCAAACGCCTTTTCCGTAACATATTTTTCATCGGGTCTCTTGAGTAGCGAATAAATTTCCGAGCTAACCGAAGATTCAACGATCTCTATGATCTCCTCGATCCAGAAAAATTTCTTGAAACGAAGCTGAACGCGAACCAATCCCCTCTGATTGTGGGCCCCATATTCAGATATTTCCTTGGAACACGGGCAGACAGTAGTTACAGGAACTTCCACCCCAACGATTAGATCAAAACTCTCCGCCAGGGAACCTCTCATGAAACAGGTATACGACATCAAACCCGGGGTTGCCGTAACAGGCGCCGCTTTTTCCACGAAATATGGGAATTCAACGTTCATATGAGCGCTTCTGGCGCTTAACCTGGCTTTTATTCTCTCCAGGACCTCCTGAAATTTCTGCATCGAGATTTCACCGCGATACTCGTTTAGAACCTCTATGAAGCGGCTCATGTGAGTTCCTTTGAAATCGTGGGGCAAATTGACGAAGAGATCAAAGATGCCGACGGTGTGTTGAAGGGTTTTTGCGCGGTCCCTCACACTAATCGGATACCGAAGTCCCTTCACCCCGACCTTATCTATCGGTATGTTACGTTCGTCAGGCAGGCTCTGAATGTCCGGTATGAAATTGGTCTCCAAATTCATGCTCCTAAAAATCTTTCTCACCACCATGATGCCATTCTAAAGATTAATCCCTAATAAATGAAGCCCTGGAAGTGTCAGACTCCCAGACGGAAACACTGTGCAATAATTCTGAATAATGGGGTATAATTATCTGCAACCTGTCAAATATGTATTTTGCTATGTTCTCTGCCGAAGGTTCAGTAACGTCGAAAGGAGGTATGTCATTAAGGTAGGCGTGATCAAGCGATTCCATTACGACATTGGCAGCCTTTTTGAGGTCTCCAAAATCGATGACCATTCCTCCAGGACCCGGCGCCACGGAGCGCGCAACAACGTGAACCCTGTAATTGTGGCCGTGGAGATGCTCACATTTTCCCTTATACTCTCTTAATCGGTGCGCCGCTGAAAACCCTGTGACAATTTCAACTTCATACATCATCGTTTCCTTAGAGATTTGATGGAATTAAATATTAATAAACAACATTAAAAAATAGATTAAACCCTTTGATTGTGTCAATGAAAATATAGAAATAGATTGACAACGCACTATGCCGGGACTATACCTTCTTCCAACTCCCCGGAGGACCTTCGCAACCATTAGGTTCCTTTCGGGAAACCGTTTTAAGGAGTTTTCTATGACGGCTTTCCGACATGGAATCGTTTTCATGTTAGCACAAATTTGTTTTTTTTCGTTCATGCTTCCGGACAATTCGTATTCCCAGACGGCAAATTTTCGTCCAGCGGCTAATTCCATATCCTCCAAGAGTGGAGTAGGGTTTGCCGCTGAACTCAAAGATGTGGCATCCGACTCGTCCGTCAAGGGCCGAATGGGTTTGACGCCTGTCCCTTTCAAACCCGAACCTACTGTTTCAAGGGAAGAAAACCCCGCTCCCATAAAATCTTTATACCCTGACGTTAGGGATTTGATCAAAAAGGTCAACAAGTCGGTAGTATCCATTCGGATGCTTGACGGCGGTTCCTCTTGGTCGTTCGGCAACCTTGGGCTAGGGGCAGATTCCAACAGTAAGGCGACCGGGTATGGGTCGGGTTTCATAATTTCTTCCACCGGCCATATAATAACTAATGAGCATGTTCTGAGAAACGGTTCCCAGATAGAAGTGGAGTTACTCTCTGGCGCCAAGTATCCGGCAAGGGTATTATTCAAGGACAACAAGAACGACATCGCGCTGATCAAAATAGACGCGAACGGTCTCGAGCCGGTAAGGATGGGAAACTCTGACGGTGTTGATCTGGGAGAATGGGTAGTAGGGATTGGCAATCCCTATGGCATCGGTCAGTCCATCATGATAGGAATTGTAAGCGCCCAGAAAAGGATGATACCGGGATCCGGGTATCCACCGCTAATCCAGATCGATGCGGCCATGAACCTCGGGAATTCCGGAGGGCCTTTGTTCAACATGAACGGAGAGGTAATAGGGATTAACACAATTTTATTGTGGAAGAGTCAGGGAATTGGATTTGCTACCCCGATAAATACTGCCAGGGATTTTCTTGAAAGAAAGAATTACCCTCCTCTTAAAGCAGCCTCAGCCACAAACCCCGGGGCGCTCGGACCAGAGCCAGATCAACCCAGATCGCTGTCCGAAGCATTTAATCCACTTGATCCGCCATGGAAATCCAGACGATAACTGAATCAATAACCAAAAATATGGTAGCCGTGCATGAAAGAGAAAAAAGAATCAAGTAAGACGTCCAAGCTCAAAGAGAAGCTGATGATGGATAAACCTAGAGTCTGGGATACCATCTCGGATGAGGAGAAGCTTGCAGTAAAAAGTTTTTCGGATAGATACAAAACCTTTCTTAATGCGGCCAGAACCGAGAGAAAATGCGTCGCGTCCCTCCTGGAAATGGCCTCCGAAAAAGGTTTCGATGATATTTTTAAGGCAAAACGGGGCGCCAGGAAGCTTTATTTCAATTCGCGGGGCAAGCTGCTGGCTCTAGCAGTGCTTGGGGATGAGCCTCTTACGGAGGGAGTAAGGATCGTGACCTCCCACATTGACAGCCCCAGACTAGATCTAAAACCTAATCCGCTCTACGAAGAAATGGGATTGGCAATTCTGAAAACCCATTATTATGGAGGTATCAAGAAGTACCAGTGGGTAGCGCGGTCTCTGGCGATGGTGGGGACAGTAGTTCGTCAGGATGGCAAGGTGGTGGAAATAGAAATCGGAATAGATCCGAACGATCCGGTAATCACAATCCCTGATCTGCTGCCACACCTTTCGCGTAAACAAATGGAACAGAAAGCCTCCGAGTTCATACCAGCGGAGAACCTGAATGTCATTATCGGTGGTATGCCTTACGAGGACCGTGAGGCTGCGGAAAGGGTCAAGCTGGCAATTCTGGAACTGTTAAACAATCGCTATGGAATTACTGAGGAGGACCTGGTTAGCGCTGAGATTGAGATAGTTCCTGCGGAGCCTGTCCGGGATGCTGGTTTGGACAGATCAATGGTAGCAGGTTATGGACAGGACGACAGGGTATGCGCTTTCAGCAGCGTCGCAGCTCTTCTGGATGTCGAGCGCCCTACTCATACAGCCATAGCTATCTGCTACGACAAGGAAGAAATAGGCTCCGAAGGAAATACGAGCGCAAAGTCATTCGCTCTGGAAAACTTCCTGCTCGAACTGCTTGAAAAAACAGGACAAGATCCTTCACATAGGAACCTTCGGAAGATTTTTGCAGGTGGCAAGGCATTGTCAGGTGACGTGACTGCGGCTGTGGATCCTACCTACTCGGAGATGTACGAGAAACGAAATAATTCCAGGATTGGTCACGGGATCGGCATCACAAAATACACGGGTAGTGGTGGCAAATACATGGGGTCGGACGCCAACGCAGAATATGCGTCATGGGTGCGACGGTTGTTCAATGAAAACAAGGTAGTATGGCAAACTGCTGGTTTGGGTAAGGTTGACGAGGGTGGTGGTGGAACGGTGGCAAAGTATTTGGCCAACGCGGGTATAGACATCATCGATTGCGGACCTCCAATCCTGGGGATGCACTCTCCTTTTGAGGTATGTTCCAAGGAAGATATCTGGATGTGCTTTAAGGCTTATAAGGCGTTTCTTTCAAGCTGAGGCGACGTCAGTCGGATGGAGGAAAGATTCCGCTGGGGCCTCTTGAGCTACCACTGTAGTCAATCGCTTTGAAACATTCGAACTTCCCTGATCATTAAAAACGGGATCTAATTGGAAGAGCCATTAGATCCTTTTTTAACATTTTGCAGATCGAGTCTGCATGATCTGGTTTTATCAAAACTGGATATTGATTCACGAGTCAACCTATGTGCGCGCAGTGCTAAAAGCTGAGCAAAATTTTCAAGCCGTTTGCCTAGGAATACGGCACAGTCTTAAAGGTTGACATTATGGCGCTGTTACCATAGTTTTTGAAAATATATAGTGTCGCGGAGAAAAAATTACACAAGTGGATTTATCCCCTGAAACAATTTTGAGTTTGTTTTGTCTTACGATAGCAAGTCTGGCAATCATCCCTGGTCTTAGGTCGGGCGTAGATGATGATGAGGCCCTTGTAGCCCGATGCGCGAGCGGAGACAGGGAGGCTTTCAACGATCTTGTATTAAAGTATCAGAAGAAGGTTTTTAACGTCGCTTATCGTTTCGTGGGTGATCAGGAAGAGGCCAATGATCTTGCACAGGAAATATTTGCAGCAGCGTACCAGAATCTCAAGAAATTCAGGGGTGACTCGAAATTTTCTACCTGGCTTTTCCAAATCGCCACCAACAGAGGCAAGAACCGGTTCAAATATCTCAAGCGACGAGGTTTTTTTGTAAACAAATCCTCTCAGAATCAGGATGAAGAAGGTGAAGGTTATCAAAAGGTAGTTCCAGACAATAGCTCCAATCCGGAAAACATCCTTTCGAGTAGGCAGATTCAGAAAGTGGTTCAGGACGCGATAGATGAATTGGAGCCGGACCACAAGGAAATAGTTATACTGAGAGATATTGAGGGCTTTTCATACGAAGAAATTGCACGAATGCTGGATTTGCCTGAAGGAACAACCAAGTCTCGCCTTCATAGGGCCAGAATGGTTATTAAAGAAAAACTCAAGAAGGTCTTATCATGATGGATTGCGAAAATGTTAGCTCTTTATATGGAAAGATAATTGATGGTGAGGCCGATGCGGCCGATCACAGGGCTCTTGAAGATCATCTTAAAGACTGTCGAGCGTGTTGTGAGGATTTTGAATGGTATAAGCTGACCATGAAGGCGCTATGTAACCTCCAGCCAGTTTCTCCTCCGTCAGACTTCCTCGAACAGCTCAACTCAAGAATCCATCCGAACCGAAAAACATTTGAAATCAAGTCCTTCTTTAGAAACCTGTTTGACTCCATTCCTCATGCGCCGGCTCCAGTCGGCGTTGTTTCGTTGGCTCTGGTTGTGGTAGTGGCGTTTATGGTCTACAACAACGTTCCTGTAGATACAGGAATGGCAGTTGCCCCTATTGTGGGCGCAAAGACCATCGCCTCAACGGTCGATAGCGGCGCCCAAATCAACACCGTATCCCAATCGCAGGGACAGGTGTCTCCGCCTCCCGCTGCCGCTCCCCGCCTGCCAATGCTGGCCTCGAATCCCCCTGCCACAAGTGTAAGCACTGGGCCAGCCTGGAGGTTCCCCACTATCGCTGATGAAATAGGTGGTGATAACCTCACGGTAGAAAGTCCCCGCGTCGATCTGGCTATTGAGTCCCTCAGAAACGTGTTACCGAACCTTGAAGGCAAAATTGTGGATGAAAAGATCAGGAACAATGTTGGTGAGGTAATGGTCGGAGTTGTAATACCCAGCAACAAATACGCTGATTTAGCTTCCGCCTTAATAAACCACGGTTCGGTCGAAGCAGGTTCATTGCAGATTGAGGGTAAAGCCCTGGTTCCATCCCGGACAGATTCAAATCAACTTCGTCTCTACATTCGTTTCACACGATCTTCTCAATAAAGAATCCACACTCACTGATCAATTTGAAAGGACATATAAACATTGAAGCTGGGGATCATAGGTTTGCCGGGATGCGGCAAGACCGTTGTTTTCAAGGCGCTCACCGGTGGAGTCGAAATAGCTGACCGAAAAGGTCGACAAGAGCCCGGTATAGGGGTAGTCAAGGTTAGCGACCCTAGGCTTGACTACCTGGCGCAGTATCACAAGCCCAAGAAGGTCACCCCGGTTCACGTGGAATACCTCGACATATCTGGATTGAGCGGTGACTCCAAACCCGGGCAAACCCTTGGAGACAAAACATTAGCCCATATCAGGCCAGTGGAAGCTCTGGTGGTGGTCCTGAGATTCTTTGAATCGCCATCCCTGGATGCTCCTGATCCTTTACGTGATTACAACCTGATCGAAGACGAAATGATCCTTTCTGATCTGGTGACGGTTGAGAAACGGCTTGAGCGGCTTTCAAAAGATCTTCAACGGGGAAAAAAGGAAGCTGCGGAGGAATATGAACTGCTCGAGCAGGCCAAGAGATTTCTTGACGAGGGTAAGCCACTTAGACTGTCCTCTTCAATAACCCAGTCAGAGAAAATGCGCGGATTTGCCTTTCTCACAGCAAAACCGGAGCTTGTTCTGATTAATGCAGGAGAAGAAAAATCCAGAGACGAAATTGACCGGTTACTTAAGAGTTTCCATGGCGCCAAGTCTTTTTCACACGATGTGATAGTAGACTGGCTATACGCAGATACTGAAGCCGAGATTGCCAGGCTGTCTCCGGAAGAGGCGGCAGAGTTCCTGTCGGAGATGTCCCTGGAAGAAGGGGCAAAGGAGCGTATTGTAAAACAGTCCTTCAGCCTCTTGAACCTGATCGTATTCCTGACGGCGGGTGAACCTGAAGTCAGGGCCTGGCCGCTAATGGTTGGCAAGACGGCCCTGAAAGCGGCTGGAGTGATTCACTCCGATATAGAGAGGGGATTCATTAGGGCTGAAATAGTGTCATTTGAGGATTTCAGGCAGTACGGTTCCATGTCGGCGGCCTCCAAGGCTGGTAAGGTCAGACTTGAGGGCAAAGATTACGTCATCCAGGATGGCGATATTGTTTTGTTTAGATTTAATGTTTGATTCCCACCGTTAATTATCTTTCATCCAGTTCAAAAATTA
>CALDNG010000254.1 GCA_937915285.1 uncultured Desulfomonile sp.
CGAGATATCCACTCGTGACTGGAGTTCAGACGTGTGCTCTTCCGATCTGTTAGTATCAGCTTATGGACCTTAACTATCAGCAACAGGCGGGTAGAGTCAAGCCGAGATTCACAGGCCGGGGCCAGATTGCAGGTAAATATAACCCTTTTGGCTGCCTGCCAGAGGCCTTAAGAGCCTGTTGATGGCACCGCTTGACGATGGCAGTCGTGTGATGTAAACAACATAACAGTCCCTATCGTAACATAAGGAGTCAATCCGGGGTGGACAATATCACTCTATTTATAACAGCAGTGGCATTGGGGGCCGATGCTTTCGCAGTTTCCGCAGCAGTTTCCGGAGGGCTTCAGGAAGTCACTTTCAGGCATACATTCAGGCTGACATGGCATTTTGGGCTGTTCCAGGCGTTAATGACACTAATAGGATGGTTCGGAGGGGCGGTTGTTTCAGAATACATGTATGGTGTCAATAACTGGTTGGCCTTTGGGATACTGACCGGTCTCGGGATCAAGATGATTGTTGAGTCAAAAGATTCCGAGGAGAGAGTTAAGGACTATGATCCAACCAGAGGTTGGAGTCTTGTCGGGCTATCCGTTGCTACGAGCCTGGACGCTCTAGCCATAGGTGTTTCGTTCAGCCTCATCGGAATGACCATCTGGGGGCCTGCCATTGTGATAGGGTTGGCGGCGTTCTTGATGACTTTTGTGGGTACAAGAATAGGCAAGAAGGCGGGCGCGCATCTGGGTGAATGGGCTGAGCGACTAGGCGGAGCTGTCTTGATTTGCATCGGGGCCAAAATCATTTATCAAACCCTGACATCGTGATTCGGATCACACTCAGGGAAATAGCCGGCGCTAAAAAAGGGGAAATGCTGAACCGCCAAAAGATATTCCTTATTTCATGCTCATTCCTGCTGGTTGCCTGGATACTGGTCGGGACGGATTCGGTGCGGGCCTTTTCCAGGGCCCAAGGCGGCAAAGGAATAATACTTTGTTCAACCACACAGATTGCAGACTTCACCAGAAACATCGTAGGGGATTCCTTGGAGGTAAAGTGCATACTGGCTCCTGGCGCTGACCCCCATACTTACATGCCTACGCCTAAAGACGCTCAGATGGCTGCGCAGGCTGAGATCTGCATTCAGAACGGCCTCCATCTTGAGGGCAAGAACTGGATGGCCACCCTCGCCAAAGACGCAGGGAAGCCCATTGTTACTGCTGCAGAAGGGGTTCAGCCGCTGGAACTGGATACCGACGGCAAAATAACCACTGACCCTCACGCATGGTTCTCACCAAAAAACGCAGCCATTTATGTTCGAAACATAACATCCGCCCTGTGTGAGGCCAATCCTTCCCTGAAATGGAGCCTGGAATCAAGGGCAAAGTTATACTTGGCCGAACTGAGAGCCCTCGATTCATGGATTAGACAAATGGTTCATATCATACCGGTTCCCCAGCGAATACTCGTTACGAGCCATGACGCATTCAACTATTTTGCAGTAGAGTACGGGTTCAGGAATCAGGCGCCTGTCGGGTGGTCGACCGGTTCGGAGGTAGGTGGCGGCATGACACCTTCGAGATTCAAATCGGTCGTCGCATCTATTAAGAATCTTGGAGTCAAGGCGGTGTTTGTGGAGACCAGTGTAAACCCAAAACTCATCCGGGAGATAGCCCGTGAAGCGGGAGTGGCAATCGGAGGGGAGTTATATTCTGATTCCATGGGCGCCGAGGACTCTGCCGGTGAGACCTACATAGGCATGATGCGGGAAAACGTAATCACTATAGTAGGCGGTCTGAAATGAGGAATGTATGAGACCTCTGCTGGCGATAATCATCTGGCTGACACTCATTGGTGGCCTGTATTCGTACATGAATGCCCGTGAGAACGTGGAGCCTCAGCAACAGGCTGTTATCCAAAAAGTCTCCGACAAATATACCCTGGTTGTCACAACCACTTTTGATACCGAACCGGATCATTTTAAACTCAAAACCGACACCGATCCCGACGCCTCAATACTCATAAGACTTAATGGCCTGGAGATATTCAGATTGGTTCAAGCCCTGAAGGGCGGGGACAGGGTTGTGGTTGATAACATTAACTCAATGCATGTAGGGGTAAATGAATTCCTGTTAGAGGTTAGCCCAAGTCTTGATGCCCACAAAATGCCCGGCGCCATTCGGGCGCAACTGTTCAGGTCAGACCAGGAATTAGTGGACAAAACTTTCTGGACGGAATCCGGCGAAAAAATAATATCTAACTTCAAAGTGGAAATAGGCCCGGATACATCTGATGGTGATAAGCGTGAACACTGAATTGAAAAAAGTTCCGGCAATTGAGGTAGAAAACCTGACGGTAAGTTTTGGCCCACGGCCGGCTTTGTTAAATGTGAGCGTTACCATTGAGCAGGGGTTGCTGGTTGGCATTATCGGGCCCAACGGGGCAGGGAAGTCCACACTTGTCAAATCAATACTGGGATTTGTCCGGCCTGATCTGGGCGTAGTTCGACTACTTGGCAAGCCGGTCGATGAGGCTAAAGGCCAATTGGCGTATGTTCCGCAACGGGGCGCAGTGGACTGGGACTATCCGATTACCGTTTATGAAGTCGCCATGATGGGAAGATATCCCGCCATTCCATGGTGGAAGGATCCGGGCCCCACAGATCGTGAGATAGTCGATCAGGCTCTGGAAATGGTCAGGATGTCGGACTTCAGGGACCGCCAAATCGGAAGACTTTCAGGAGGCCAGCAACAGCGTGTTTTTATGGCGCGTGCGCTTGCCCAGGGATCGGATATTCTTCTACTGGATGAGCCGTTTGCAGGAGTCGACGCTGCCACGGAACGGGCAATTCTTGATGTCCTGGAGCGAGCTAAATCGACCGGAAGGACGCTTGTTGTGGTTCACCATGATCTGGCTACGGCCAGGGAATATTTTGACCGGCTGATGCTCATAAAACAGAGGCTTTACGCCTACGGAACCCCCGATCAGGTGCTGAACCAGGAATTGTTGAGTGAAGTATATGAAGGAAAACTAAAGGTCTTTTCAGGCATGGGTAAGGCGGAGGAATGTCATGCCTGAGATGATTTATAACGCTATTGCCGGACCTCTGAGGGAAACCTTCTTTCAGAAAGCTCTGATTGGGGGGTCAATTGCCGCAATTGTGTGCAGTGTCGTGGGATGCCTCGTAATCCTGCGCCGTATGGCTTTTTTGGGTGATGCCCTGTCTCACGCGATGATCGCCGGGGTAGCCGGTGGTTATCTTTTCATGAAAATACTCTTCAATACCGAAGCGCACGCCCCGGCCATGTTGCTCGGATCGCTTATTGCCGCCCTTGTAACAGTAGCCTCTATCGGTTTCGTTTCAAGGGTTTCCAGGGTCAAGGATGACACTGCCATAGGGATAATGTACACGGGAGTCTTTGCAGCGGGGGTTGTCCTGGTGTCTGTCTTCCGAGGTTACATCCACATAGATCTGATGCATTTCATTATGGGTGATGTGCTCGGTGTGGCTGATTCCGATTTGTGGGTTGCCGCAATCTCGGCAGGAATAGTCCTGTCGATTATAGTGCTTTTTTTCAGACAGTTTCAGCTAACCAGTTTTGACCCGGTCATGGCCGCTTCCATTGGAATGCCGGTGGCGCTCATCGATTACGCCTTGACGACATGCGTTTCGCTGGTGGTAGTCAGCGCGGTAAGCATGGTCGGGGTCATACTGGTGGTCGGTCTTTTGATCACTCCCGCTGCT
>CALDNG010000255.1 GCA_937915285.1 uncultured Desulfomonile sp.
TGGAGCTGCTCTAAAAGCCCTTCAAGACACGTTGGGGAGGTAAATTCATGAGTCAAAAAACTGGAGTTTACATAGATACCGGCTATGGAATTGGGGAGGCTCTGGACATAGAGGCGCTTTCAAAAGTCGCTACCAAGGAGTTCAAGGCGGCGTTATGCAGAGCAGAATCGTACTGGACAGATCCGGACAAGCTAGCCATCATTCGCAACGACATCGCAAACGAGCAGTTGACGGCTATCCTGGTAGCTGGTCCGTCTTCGAGGGTCTTTCAGAAGGAATTGACCTTTGACGGAGTAATAACCGAAAGGGTCAATCTTCGTGAGCACGTAGTGTGGTGTCATCCGGCTAACGATGAGGACACTCAGATGCTGGCCGAAGATTACATGCGAATGGCCCTTACCAAAATCACCAAATATGAAGACAGGCCGGCATTCCTGGAGGCGCAGGAAAAGTCTATACTGGTCATTGGTGGAGGCTTTACTGGTCTGACAGCGGCTCTGGAGGCTGCCAACGCAGGATATCAGGTCTATTTGGTAGAAAAGGACCCTCAACTCGGCGGATGGGCTACCAAGTTCGCAAAGGTTTTCACGGGCAAACCACCCTACGATGAAATTGTTGATTCCCCTGTTCAGGACAAGATACAGGCCGTAATGTCCAACGGTAACATAAAGGTGTTCCTGGGAAGAAGGGTTTTCAGTATCTCTGGCGCCCCTGGAATGTTTGAGGCAATTATCAGGCCTGATGGTCCGTGGAACAAGAATCTTGTAAAAACCCAGAATGAATGGCTAGCTGCCAAAAGGGCCAAAGAAGGTCAGGGCGAAGAGCCTGAGGCTGCCAAGACATCTGAGGAGGAGGCCGTTCCGTCAGAGGTCTTTGTGGACGAAGTAGACTTCGAACATGACAAGGTGTCAATCGGCGCAGTAATTCTTGCGGCAGGCTGGAGACCAGAGAAACCCTCCGGCATGGAACACCTTGGATTCGAGAAATATCCTGATGTGATAACAAGCGTAAAGCTGGAAGAATTGGCTTTGGCCGGCACGATCAAGCGTCCATCCGACGGTAAGGAAGTTCAGAGCATAGCGTTTCTTGAATGCATCGGGGATGATGTCGAACATCCATGGCTGTACAGCTCAGCAGTGGGCAGCCTTGTGGCATTAAAACAGGCCCATTATCTCAGAAAATCGAATCCCGAAGGCCGGGCGTATATATTCTACGATAATATGAGGGCTCCTGGGCAATATGAAAAGTTCTACAGGGCGATGCAGGATGATCCAGGGGTTTTCCTCTCCAAGGGCATCCCTGTATCGGTAAGCAATGGTTCTTCCAGCCTCACCCTGGAAGTTCGCGACACTCTACTAGGTGAAAAACTCAAACTGAATGTCGATCTCGTGGTCCTTTCTACGGGAATGATACCTGCGACCAAAGACGCGGCAATATTAAACCTCAAATACAGGCAGGGGCCCTTCTTGCCGGAAAATCCATACGGCTTCAATGATTCTCATTTCATCTGTTTTCCTTATGAAACACAGAGAACCGGAATCTATACAGCCGGATGTGTTCGCGGTCCGATGGATTTCCTTTCTTGCGAAACCGACGCTACAGGAGCGGCTCTTAAGGCAATTCAGTGCGCTGAACTGGTTTCACAGGGCAAGGCGGTTCATCCTCGTGCCGGTGACGAATCCTTCCCGCAGATATTCACTCAGAGATGCACGCAGTGCAAACGATGCACAGAAGAGTGCCCATTCGGCGCATACGATGAGAAGCCTGACGGTACTCCGCTGCCGAACCCGTCCCGCTGCCGTAGATGCGCAATTTGTATGGGGTCATGTCCCGAGCGAATCATATCCTTCAGGGATCATTCCGTGGACATGATAGGATCTATGGTAAAGTCCATTGACGTCCCCGACGAATATGCGGAGAAGCCCAGGGTTGTTTGTTTCATTTGCGAGAATGACGCATTCCCGGCAATTGACATGGCAGGAATGAACAGGCTTCAGTACAGCTCGTATGTAAGGTTCATTCCTTTGCGATGCCTCGGAAACATCAACATGGTATGGATAGCCGACTCACTGTCAAAGGGAATCGACGGCATCCTTCTAATCGGATGCAAATACGGAGACGACTACCAGTGTCACTTCGTCAAGGGTAGTGAACTGGCTCAATACAGAATGGGCAAGATATCGGAGACACTGCAGCGCCTGGTGCTGGAATCCGACCGAATTCGGGTTCATCAGTTAGGCATCGATGAATATGATCAAATTCCTAAAATTATCGACGACTTCATGGAGACTCTCTCCGGATTTGATCCTAACCCCTACAAGGGCTTCTAAGGAGGTTCATATATGGCGAAAGAATTTGTCGCTGAACCTGATCTTCAGTTTACAAAAGATTTAATATCCGCCGGAGGAACCGACCTTAAGAAGTGCTATCAGTGCGCTACTTGCTCGGTTGCCTGCCGGATTGCACCAGATAACAACCCATATCCGCGCAAGGAAATGATTTGGGCCCAATGGGGACTAAAGAACAAGCTGATGAACGATCCGGATATCTGGCTTTGCCATCAGTGTAATGACTGCTCGACCCAGTGCCCGCGCGGCGCCAATCCCGGAGATGTCCTTAAAGCCATTCGGAAAATGGTGGTTCAGGAAAATTCCAGGCCCGCCTTTCTCGGAAAACTCGTCGGTGAAAAGTCGATGTTTGTTCTGGCCATCGGGATTCCTATCATACTTGTAGGCTTCCTGCTTTACATTAGTGGATGGGGTTTTCCTGAAGGCCCGGTGACTTACTCGGCCCATCATCTTACACCAAAGAAGGATGGTTTTATTTTCACACCGGCGCTCCAGGTAATGTTCACCGGCGCCCTGGCTTTTGCTGTAATCTCTCTGGTGCTCAGCCTGAAGGCTTACTGGAAGAATCTCAATGACAACAATCCATTGCCTGCCGGACGGCAGCCAAAGGCATTTGTGCCGAGTCTCGTTGAGGCTTTAAGCGAGATACTGCCTCATTCTACCTTCAAGGACTGCGAGGCCAACAACATTCGTTATTCCGCCCATCTGCTAGCGTTCTGGGGGATGATCGGACTTGCGGTAACCACTGCAATTGTGGCCTTCAATGTTGACATCCTTGGAATACTCCCCCCATCCCTAAACGGACCAGGGACTGTCCCCATAAAAATCCTGGGAAACGTCAGCGCAGTTGCGTTCATAATCGGTCTGGCCATCATGCTTATGCGCCGGCTTACCGCACCGGATCAGGCAGGGGGAAGCTCATATTTTGATTGGTTTTTCATTTATACGATTCTGGGAACAGGCTTGACAGGGCTACTAACTGAACTCTTCAGGTGGTCTGGAGCCATTAACTCGACCTATGTGGTTTATACAATTCACCTGGTTTTTGTAATGGCTCTTTTGCTTTATCTGCCTTTCTCAAAATTCGCTCACCTTGGTTACAGGACTGTGGCCATAGCCTGGTCCAAATCGGTTGGGAGAAATCTCAAGACAGCGGTCCAGCCAAATTACGTACCACCTGCGTCTGCTGAACCCGTTTCAGAGTAGTCGCTGGTGATTAGTTGATGAACTTTCAGTTACCTGGACTCCGGGAGTCCCCCGGTTTCCAGGTAAAAATTTCAAGCTTCAGGCCAACGAAAACACTTAACAGCCGCTCAGCACGATATACGCTCCTCAAACTTGTCCCATAGTAATCCGGCAACCTCGTCTCCACAACCGTCGGTTCCCAAATCATATTGCTCCAGATATGTGCTTAGATCTTTTGTCCATCTGGTTCGGTCACTTTCCATATATCTGCGCAAAACACTCCCGTACAGACCCTCTAACA
>CALDNG010000256.1 GCA_937915285.1 uncultured Desulfomonile sp.
AGGCTGCAAGCTGTTCAACCGCCTTTGTGCTCCATCCGTAAGAACCAACTACGGACACAAACCTTGCTTTTGGTTTTATCATGTTAGCCAGCATGGCAGCGTATGCCACGCCGGGGTGAGGCCCGACATGAACCGTGGGGGTCCCCAAAACTATCGTGCCCGCGTCAACGAGCATTATCGCAAGCTTGCCTATGTCGGTTACCGCAAGATCAAATTCAGCCACAGCGACACCTTTCGCCGCTAGGGATGAAACAAGCCGCTTCACCAACATCCTGGTGCTTCCATGCATTGAGATGTAGGCTACCACGGCCAGGTTTCTCGGAGTTGGAGAGATCCATTCCTCGTATGCCTTGAGGATGAAATCCGGTCTTCCATACGCCTGTCCGTGGCTGGGCGCTATAATCCTGATCTCTCGCTGGGACACTTTTGCAACGTTTTTCTCGATGATTCTCGAGAAAGGCATCATGATTTCAGAAAAGTATCGTTTAGCAGCCTCATAGACCCGCCCTTCATCCGAGACAAAAAGTTCGGTTGTGGCGATATGAGATCCAAAGAAATCGCAGCTAAAAAGAATCTGCTCTTCCTTGAGGTACGTGGTCATTGTTTCCGGCCAATGGACCCATGGGGTGTGAATAAATCCCAGCGTTTTATCACCGATGGAAATGGTTGCGCCATCGGCTACCGGCATGAACCTGTCCTCACTGATACCAAGCATAAGCGAGAGTAGCTCTTTACCTTTGGGTGTACATATAACTTTTGCCTCAGGATACTTGGCCAGAACTTTGGGGATGGTTCCCGAATGATCCTGCTCGGCATGATGAGCGATGACGTAATCCAGTCGGGGAACTGCTTTCAGTTTTTCCAGCAGGACATCAGAAAATGCGGGATCGACTGAATCGACAAGAACAGTCTTCTCCGATCCCTTGATCAAGAAAGCGTTGTAACTTGTTCCATCGGGCAACGGAATGAGTGAATCAAAAAGACGTCTATTCCAGTCTATAGCCCCAACCCAATCAACAGAATCTGAAAATTTTGCAGGCTCCATTTTTGAATCTCCTTCCATTTTCCGGATAGGTTTCAGGCATAAGCGCCTTCGTTGCCGGAGTCCGTGAATGTTATGAGTGGTTTAACGAATCATGTCCAGTGCCTTGTTGAGATCTTTCAGGCTGTCCTGAGCCTTTGACTTGATCTCCTGTAATTTCTCGGTAGCAGCCTTGTTACCCTGACTAGCGGCTTTCTCCAGCCAGTTTGCAGCTTCCTTGGCGTCCTGAGCTATTCCTTTTCCCTCATAATAAAGCTCTCCAAGCTTGAACTGGGCATCCTGCAAACCCTGCTCAGCAGCTTTCCTATACCATTTGGCCGCTTCGGATATGTTCTGGGCAATATCCTTTCCCTGACGATACAGGTCCGCAAGTTTTAGCTGGGCCTCTGCGTTGCCTTTTTCTGCAAGTCCCTTGTAGTATTCAAGAGTCCCCTCAGCCGGTCCGGTGGACTGTTGGGCGTCGACGCAGGTTGAAGCAAAACCTCCTGATACCAAGCAGCAAAGCGCCAGTAGGGAAATGATCCTGAGCGCTGAAGATCCTTTCACAACGGAAAACCGGGAAAGAAATTTGATCGACATAAGCTTCTCCTTTTAATTTTGATTGATCGAACTGATTACATTTAATGAATAGAGGGTCTTTCAGGGATTTTTGTTTCTGATCTTGGTCATGGAAAAATGAATAGCAGACATGTGCCCTGAAATTAAATTTGTCCAATGTCCGAATACTCGGGACAAAAGTTCCAGGGGTTTCACCATAATGAAATCCGGATTAGGGCTAACCCTGATGTATTTTCTTATAATATCTCAACAACAGCCTTGGGTCCAGAGGCTTCTAAAAAATAGCGGCCTGAAATTAAGGGCCCCATCCTCATACCGTAGCTAAAACATAAAGTTTTTTGTCTTGACGATCGAGAGGCTTTACTGCATGACTGATTCCACATCCCCACAGAAAACAGGCTCGGCCCATATGAAGAAAAGTATTTTAAAAGACAAGGAAATTCTGGCGGTTGACGATGAGTCGGACATACTCGAACTTATTGACGAGGAACTCGAGGAGTACGGAGTGCGCCTGGATACTGCTACGAGCTATGATACTGCAGCGGAGAAACTGAACGCGTCGTTTTATGATCTGGCCGTACTGGACATCATGGGAGTGCGTGGGTTTGAACTCCTGGAAATAGCGGTAAAGAAAAAAATCCCTGTAGTAATGCTGACTGCACACGCCATAAGCGCCCAATCCCTCAAGAAGTCGATTGAACTTGGCGCCAGGGCCTACCTGCCAAAGGATCAGCTCGGCATGTTAGCTCCCTTCCTGGAGGATGTTCTGGGACTGAGTTATCAGTCCGGATGGGCCAAGGTATTTGAAAAGCTTGCAGGTCATTTCGGTAGCGCATTTGGGCCCGACTGGCGACAGTCAGAGAAGGAATTCTGGAAGAAATTCGATGAGGAAGTTGGTGTCAACAAATCGACAATAATTGAAAGTTAATTTTCCGCACAGGCGCCCTCAACTTGATTTGGTTTGTCAGTGAGAGGAGAAAGGCCTTAAATGTCTGAGTTGACCAGCGATTACCAGATGGGAGCGCAAGTTCTGGTCGATTTTCTGCGAAAACAATGGTTTTTTGCCAGTTTCGAACGTGACGTCCTTGAGAGACTGTGTCAGGGGGCTTTGCTCGGGTTTTATCCTAAGGGAACGATAATTCTGACGCAGGATGTCAGTGAAGTAAACAATCTGTTCCTGATTGAGCGTGGAGCTTTAAAGCTGTACAGGAAAGAATACGGTGAAGAATCCAGTCTATCTGATTATCGCGGGGAAGGTGGGCTTGTAGGAGTAGCGTCCATACTTAGTAAAGCCAAGGCCTCACACACGGTCGAAGCTGTTGAGGATACCTTCTGTTATCTTCTGGACAAGGGACAGTTTCTGGAATTCGCAAGGACTAATCCGACCTTCGCGGAGAACTATTACCGAAATCTTTCCATAAATCTTGTGGGGCAGACGTACTGCGAACTGCGGGCAGAGGTAGTTAAAGACTCTCTTGCCGAAGGATTTGCGCTTGCAAGTATTCCAGTAAGCGAAGCGTTGAAGAGAATACCCGAGATAATAGACATATCTGAGACCATACACAGGGCGGCGCAACGCATGGCTCAGTCTGATACAAGCGTGATACTGGTTAACGACCCGAACCGGGGTGTTGTTGGTTTAGTCTCGGACAGGGATATCAGAACACGGGGGGTAGCTTGTCGAGCAGACTACGATCAGCCGATCGGTTCCATTATGACACCTAACCCGGCCACCATAGAAGCAGGCGCTTCATGTCTCGACGCTGTAATCCGGATGTCTTCGGATGACATCCATCATCTGGTTGTCAGGCGTGGCCTCGAAACAATCGGCGTGGTCTCAGCCCAGGATATTCTGGCTTCCCAAGAGATGTCGCCCCTTGTCCTGTTGGAGGAGATCGATCGCCAGACTGATTTTGAGTCAATATACTCACTTGCGAAAAAGACCCCGAGATTGCTCAGGCGACTCGTCGAAAGCGGAGCCAAAGCCAATGATGTGACTCGAATCATAGCGGTAATCAATGATCATCTAGTTGGGAAATTGCTGTCACTGCTTCAGGAAACACTCGGTCCGCCTCCAGTCCCGTTTACATGGCTCGTCATGGGCAGCGAAGGGCGCATGGAACAAACCCTCAGGACCGACCAGGACAACGCCATCCTCTATGAAGATCCTGATCCGTCATGGGAATCAAGCAAGGCCTCCAAACTTTATTTCAGATTTCTAGGCAATCAGATGATTCCCCATCTGGTGGAATGCGGATTCCCTTTGTGCAAGGGCGGCTACATGGCCTCGAAAACTCTCTGGCGTAAACCCTTTTCCGTGTGGACCGGATATTTTGATGAGTGGATGTCCACAGCAGATCAGTACGTTATGCTGAACGCAAAGATATTTCTTGATTTCAGGCGCGGTCACGGTTCTCAGGAACTTGCCGACCGACTCAGGGATCATGTCATGGAAAGCATCCTGCGTAACAGGTTTTTCGTCAATCATCTCGCAAAGGATTCGCTGACCATAAAGCCACCGTTGTCTTTTCTGCGGAACTTCATCGTTGAAAGGGACGGAGAACACAAAAACCGGTTGGACATCAAAATGCGAGGCCTGGTTCCAGTTGTGGATTTTGCAAGGGCAATGGCGCTCAAACACGGGATTCGAGAAACAAATACAAATTCCAGGCTATTAGCCCTATCTTCAATTCCTGAAGTGGATCAGGAAATATGTAGCGAGATCCTTTCAGCTTATGAATTCCTCATGAGTTTGCGCCTGGTGCATCAATTGCGTATGGTTCAGCAGGGAATGGAGCCGAATAACTTCGTTGATCCTGCTGACCTGACTGATCTCGAGAAGCAAACTCTAAAAGGCGCATTCGGGGTCATCAGCCGAATGCAAACATACATGGCGAGGATAAGAGTTGAGATTTGAGGTTTGGCTGAGTGTTCTTCTGGGAAACCATAAAACTGCTTTTCAGTCAGGCCCCCCATCCACTGGCGCAACGAAACCACCAGCTATTTAGATCATTTGATCCCTCCCAGACGATCGAATCATATGAGTTTGTTGTATTTGACACTGAACTTACCGGGCTCGACACATCCCATGATGAGATAGTGTCAATAGCCGCGGTAAGAATAAAGTCCATGCAAATCCTTATCGACCAGAGCTTTCATTCGCTCTTGTGCGCAGGAAAAAAACAGGTCGGACAGGGCACGTTCGTTCACAAGATCACCCCGGAGCAAATCAAGGGCGCCCCAGATCCCAAAGATGTCCTGCCCCGTTTTTTCGACTATTGCGGGAGTTCAGTTCTCGTCGGTCACCTACCGGAACTCGATTTCTCATTCCTGGACAAGAAATGCGCAAAAGTAATGGGTGGATCAATCCACAACCCATGCCTGGATTCAATGGCCCTTGCAAAGACATTGTGGAAGAAACATGAAAGGCTCAAAGACAAACGTTTCCCGGAAATAGACTCTTTTAACCTGGTGGAACTGTCTAGGGTCTGCGCAATACCTTTATTTCCTAGTCATAGCGCTCTTGGTGACGCTTTACAGACAGCATGTCTGTTCTTATTCCTTGTGGAAAGACTCAAAGAGCTTGGCATGAAGAGTTTCAGGGATTTTTACAAGGCGGGGGGAGTCAGGTAGGAAAGTTGGTTGATTGACGGATGTCGGTTTTCCTACGACAGTTTCAGTAAATCATTTGCCGGATGATTGGAGAGAAGAGAGGCCGACTCGTTACGGGTCAAGCCTCTCTCTGGTTTAGGGGCTAGAAATTCTTCCAGCATCGATCCAGGTGGCGCTCGTCTATCTTCGTTGTCATGAGACTGACCACTATGGCTATGAGAAAGCTGATCGGAAGCGCAATGACGTTCTGATCGACAAACTGAAGTTTCCATATTGTGCTCATGGGAGCGTACGTGGATACCAGCGTGTCAACCCCGAACATCTTTTTACAAAGGCCTATTGCCACAGCCTCTTTCTGGTGGATGAACAGGGCGTAAAGTGAGCTTATGGTGAAGCCGCTCACCATGCTGGCGCATGCTCCGGCCCAGGTTACTCCCCGCCAGTAAATTCCTAATACAAACACGGGCAGGAACGAAGAAGAGCAAAGACCGAAGAAGAAAGCGGTAGCAAGGGCGACTATGCTCTCAGGCAGAGCCAATCCCCACAAAGCTGTCAGGACGATCGTGGCAGCCACACCTATTCTGGTCATCAGCAGGGTGTCACCTTTGCCGCGCAGGAACTTCTCGTAAACATCACGCCCAAAAGATGTTCCCCCGGCATGATACTGGGCGCTCAGTGTCGACATTGCCGCTGCAAACATGGCGAGAAGGAACAATGTGCTGAACCAGTCCGGGAACATCTTTTCAATATACATGGGGATGATCTTGTCGATATTGCCGCCTGCAACAACTACCGAGATCTGAGGGATCTTCTTTGTTACACCATCAACCACTTTCTCGACGAACCCGTATTCCTTGAAGAAAACTACGTTGGTCAGCGCCCCGACAACAAAGGCCACACCGGTCATGCAGAGGATGAAAATTCCTCCGTAAATGACCCCGCGATTAAGCTGGGCCTCTGATTTGATGGTCATGAAACGGACCGCAAGTTGCGGCTGGGCCAAAACGCCGATACCGACTCCCAGCACTATGGTTGTGTAAATTGTTAACCACAGAGGAGTTCCGAAAGCAGCCCCCTGGGTCCAGCCTATCATCCCTCCCTTCTTGAGGGTTTCAGGATAATACTGGACCATGTCCGTAAGCGTCTGATGGGCTTCTATGAAGCCACCACACATATAGTAGGTGGACACTAGGAAGACCGCCATAACGACGAACATGACGCAACCCTGGAATGCGTCCGTGTACATGACTGCCTTGATACCGCCCGTAAGGACGTAGGCCGCTACAAGGAACGAACACCCAAGTAACGCCACGTGGTAATTTATGCCAAGATAAACTTCCACCAGACGGGCTAAGGCTATCAGCACGGCGCCAGCATATATCGGGAGAAAGAAAAAGATCACAAGCCCTGAAAAACCCTGCAGGAATCGTGACTGATACCTGCGCCCGAGAAGCTCTGGGAATGTATGGGCGTCAAGGGCAAGACCCATGCGGCGAACACGACTGCCGAAAAAGACGAATGCCAGGAATATACCCACGAAGATGTTCAGAAAAGTCAGCCAGAGCAGCGAAAACCCAAACAGAGCCGCCGCTCCCCCAAATCCTATTATCGCCGATGTGCTTATGAAAGTGGCGCCGTATGACAGGGCCATGACAAACCCACCCATGCTGCGGCCCGCTATTAGATAGTCCTTGGCAACGGTAGTCTCTTTCCAGCCCCGGTAGCCAAGGTAGAGCGTTATCGCTACATAGATCATCGTTAATGCGATCTTAACGAACATAACAACTCCTCCTGATCCCGAACTCTTTCATTTCTGATTTTTTTGATAGGCGACATTGAAAGCAATCAAATGTCAGTCTTGACCATCGGGTATGCAACGCCCTGAAGACAGTCCACCAAAGTCTGAAAAAAACTCTCCAGACTCCGCCTGGTGGATCAAACCCAATTCTGAATTCAACGAACAGGGTAGATCAAACCAGACAACCCGATGTTTCAAAACCATAACTCTGCCGAAGGATGATTTACCTTCCCTTGTCCAGTTCTCGCTCCTCACGGTCCCAGTCAACCGCATCTGCTGTGTTGATCGGCTTGCCTTCCGATTTCCAGAAGAAAACACCATAAGCAGTGCACCATAGAGCCGCAAGAATGCACAGCACATACACCACCGCCATCTCGTTACTGCCCATGCCGAGCCACATAAGTAGTCCTCCTTGTATTAAACTTCCAGACTTTCAAAACCCGGGAACATATCCCTGGTTCAAGTCAGGTTCACAAGCGTCCTAAGTTTCCATTGGTGAGACATTCGTCGGGCACACCAAAAACAGACCTGATCAATGATCAAGATTTCAGAAACTACATCCTAGGTTGAAGCGCGGTAGCATGAATCAGAAGGGCCACCGGCTCAACGGATTAACAGCTATGGGTAAGTTCGTTTTTTTGTTTTTTCATTTAAGGATAACTGGTCGAGAGAATGATGTCTGGCGGTCTAGCGTCAGAGAAAATTCCGGTGATGGCCGGGTTGATGAAACAAGGTCATACTCTTTAAAGGAAATGTCAAAGTTTCAGGCCGGATGGCCCTGGGAAAATCGCGCAAGTAACGGACGCATGGTAAACAACTGAAAACCGTTTTGCAAGAAATTCTAATTGAGTCCAAAAAAATATTCCCTGTAATTTTTATAAACAACTTGATGTTTCATTTTGTTTCTTTTTGATGTCTCAGTATGTCTCATAATGTTGCGCTTTGATTTGGGTTCGAACAGGGACAGGCTACTCTAATGGCCAGAATAAAGGATTTGGTGAAATGGCATGATATGTGCTCAAAGACTATGCGGCATGACCCAATAATTCTTGAAATCAGGGTGTTAGGGTCAAAGCTATCCTGTATTGGCTGGAGAGCGATTATGAGTATTCGAGTTCTTTTGGTTGATGACGAGGAACAGTTTGTGGATCTCCTTTCCGAGCGTTTGAAAACGCGCGGTTTTGAGGTCCTGACTGCTCTGAGTGGCGATGAGGGCCTGAGGGTTCTGGACAAGATCGACATCGATGTTGCGATTCTGGATGTAATGATGCCAGGGCGCGATGGTCTTTCGACCCTTCAGGAATTCAAGCGGACCAGGCCGCTCACCGAGGTGATCATGTTGACTGGGAACACCACGGTTGAGACGGCAATATCCGGAATGAAACTGGGGGCGTTTGACTATCTTTTAAAGCCCGTTGACACGGCAGTTCTTGTCGACAAACTGACCGGGGCGCGCCAGAGGAAAAAGGATCATGAAGACAGGATCAGGAACGCGGAGGTGGAGAGAATAGTCAAGACCAAGGGTTACTGATCAAAAGGAGGCCATTAACTTTACTAAACGTGATTGAGCGAACTTTCCTGAAGGAGACAATTTCATGGGAACAACTTTTGTAAGGGATCACATGACGTCGTTTGACGGTTACCCGAGGGTTTCAGAAGACGCCTCTCTTTTTGATGCGGCGCTGGCCCTTGATGAGGGACGTCAGCGACTGGACGCCAAGGGCCACAGGTTCATGGCGGTTCTTGTCCTGGACAAGGCGGGTAAAGTGATTGGGAAATTAAACCGACTAGATATTCTCACATGTCTTGAACCGGAATATCTGACCAATGAAGAACTGAAAAAAGTTTCCAGATTTGGCCTGACGCCGGAATTCTTGCACTCAATGCTTGACAACTTCGACTTGTGGAAATCTCCCTTGATGGACATTTGCCGAAAGAGCTTCGGCAAAAGGGTAGGGGATTTTATTCAAAAACAGGGCTCTGAAGTATTCATTGATGCAAATGCCACCCTGAACCAAGCCATACACCAACTTATCATGGGTCGTACTCAAGCTTTGCTGGTGGTGTCGGACGGTGAAGTTTCTGGATTGCTCAGACTGGTGGATGTTTTTGACCAGGTAGCTTCTCTGATGAGAGCTTGCCGGATTTAGACTCACAGGCGCTCTTATCTGAAACATTAGGAGGATTTGAATAATGACTACAGCACAGGGCGTCCAGATAAACTGGACAAGACTAATAGCAATGCTGACTGGAGTCGGCCTTTTTTTCGTGGTTTATTTCTCACCACCATGGCCAGACGCCATAGATCCCGTTGGAAAACATTTCCCGTTGAGTCCGGAGGGCAAGGGCGCTGTGGCTCTATTTCTGATGGCAGGGATATGGTGGGTTTTCGAAGTGGTCCCGATCGGGGTCACGAGCCTGGTCATTGGAGTGACTCAGGCGTTGTTCATGATCAGGCCTGCCAAGGCTGCCTTTAAGGATTTCATGGACCCATCGGTTCTATTCATTTTTGCATCACTTGTGATTGGAATGGTTTTCACAAAGACAGGCTTGACGAAGCGAATGGCCTACAAGATGCTCAATGTGATAGGTGAAAACACTGGATCGATCTATTTGGGAGTGTTTCTTCTGATTACTGTGCTCACGCTGATCATGGCGCACACGGCAGTAGCTGCCACTATGTATCCATTGTTGCTGGCTATTTACAGTCTTTACGGTGAAGGCGACAAGCCTACCAAATTTGGAAAAGGTCTGTTCATAGGGATGGCCTATGTTTGCGGGGCCGGTAGCATCATCACACTTCTTGGATCTGCCAGGGCGATTGTCGCTCTCGGATTTTTCAAGGAAATGGCCGGTGTTGATACCCCGTTTTACGAGCTAACCCTTTACATGCTTCCGGTAGGGGTGATCATGGTCCTGCTGCTCTGGGTTTTCTTCATGATCTTTATGAAACCGGAAAAGAAGGTTATTCCAGGTTTGAGGGAGCGAGTGGCCGAACTGAGCGAGAACCTCGGTCCGATCACAAGAAAAGAGATTATTTCACTGGTGATCATATTCGGAGCCATCATAACGATGTCTCTCCAGGTAATGGTTCCCAAGTTGCAGTCCCTGGATAAGACTGCGATCATACTTGTATCGACAATCCTGTTTTTTGTGTTCAACATTCTGGATATCGAGGATCTTGAACTTATCCCGTGGAACATAGTGCTGCTTTTCTCAGGCGCCATGAGCATCGGTTATTGTCTGTGGGAAACCGAGGCGGCAAAATGGATGGCGGTCAACTGGCTTGCCCTTTTTCAGAAGTCCCACTGGCTGGTTTTCGTCCTAAGCATCGCATTCTTCGTGATGATTTTGACCAATTTTATCATGAACGTGGCGGCCATAGCCATCTCTCTTCCTGTTGCCCTGGTCATAGCCGGCTACCTTGGTGTGTCATCCTATGTGGTTATGTATGCTGCGCTGGTTACAGCCGGAATGCCTTTCCTGCTTCTGGTCGGAGCGGCTCCAAACGCAATCGCCTATGACTCGAAACAATTTACCAGCGGCGAATTCTTCATGTATGGAATTCCTGCCAGTCTGATACTGATGGCCGTTGTAGCGTTAGCCATCCTGGTCATCTGGCCTCTGCTGGGAATGCCGATCACTGTTCCCAGGACCATGTAAAGCCTGTTGAGGGCATGGGAGCATACCATGGAGAATAAATCTTTGCAGCGCCTTACAGGAATAATATCAATCTTTTTAATGTTGTTCCTGGTCATAACCGAGACTTGCTGCCCGGATGTTTCTCTCCAACATAGCAACATTACTGCCATACAGGGCAGGGTAATAGAAGAGAACCTTCATCCGTTCGAGGATGAAAACTCATCACCGTTTCAATATGGAAAACCCTCGTATTTGATTCTGACGGACGAGTCCGGATTTAACCGGATAAAAATCGAATTAACCAGAATACTGATCAACAGTCTAATTGTTCACGAATACATTGTCCTGCGAATTTGAAATTAACCCGCCTCCGCTCACTCCCCATAAACTAGAAAACAAACCCCTAATTCAGGAGTACACGATATGACTACCGCAAGAATTCTTTTGGTAGATGACGAGGCCCCTTTCATCGATACATTGTCTAAACGCCTTGTGAAGAGAGGTCTCACGGTTTACACCGCAAACAGCGGCACAGAGGCGCTGGAAAAAATCGGCCAGGGAGACCCCCTGGATGTCGTAATACTTGATGTGAAGATGCCTGGTATGGACGGCATAGAAACGCTGAAGGCCATCAAGACCTTGAATCCAATGATTGAAGTCATCATGCTCACTGGTCATGCCACTGTTGGGTCTGCAATAGACGGCATGAAGCTCGGGGCCCTGGATTATCTCATGAAACCCTGTGACCTGGAACTGCTAATGGCAAAAGTACAGGAAGCAAAAATGAAGAAACTCAAACAGGAAGAGAGAATTAACGAGGCTAGAGCCATGCACATAGCCCTCAGACGCGGAGACTAACAGCGTTGATGAAATGGCTTGAAGGCCTTGTAATAGGTTGGCTGCCGGGATTCCGGCGGCCAGGTCGGTTGTTTCAGAATTGACTTTTACAGGCATTCAAGAACGGCCCAGCATGCCTTTCTGGTTAACTATTCTGACTGATATCAAAGAATTCAAGGATCTGTCTCATGAACCTGAACAAGCTTTTTTTGCTGTCTGCTTCAATAATATTCGTGGTAGTAGCATGGTGTTCGCCTTTGCCGGCCCATGCTTCTCCATCTGATAGACTGATAATCTCCGGTGCTTTCCGCAATCCACAAGGTAAGCCGGTAAAAGATGTGGACATTGAAATACTCGTCAACGGAAAAGCCGCAACCCCCGTTGGGAAAGAGGAGTCTTTAAGATCTGGAAACAATGGGGCTTTTCTGGGGCAATTTGATTTGCCTCTTGGCTCTCTTGTCGGCTCCAAGGTGGAACTGAAGGCCCATAAGCCGTCTTGGGAGGCCATAGAGGGCGCCACATTGATGGCCGTTGAAGCCGGAAGTGACGAAATGCAGAACCGGCTCTACGAAACTGCACAGAACTTCACAATGAAGAGGGCCGTTTCTCCGGCCTTCTGGTTTGCTGCTATAATTCTTGTGGGCGTTTACGTGATCATAAGTTTTGAATGGATGCACCGTACTCTTGCCGCATTGCTTGCTGCAGCCCTCGTCCTGTTCATCACTTATACCCTGGGCAGCTATGACAAGTCCTATTACATCCTGTCTTTTGAAGACGCTATGGCAGCGGTTGACCTAAATGTCATTTTTCTGCTGCTGGGGATGATGATTTTTGTCGGTGTGCTCAAGCGGACCGGAATGTTTCAGTTCCTGGCATACAAGGCTTATGCTTGGGCCAGAGGAAACGTATTCATTCTGTCATTCGTGCTGCAGTTTCTGACAGCGGTTATCTCGGCTTTTCTCGATAACGTCACCACTATGCTCCTGGTCATACCGGTGACCATAGAGATTGCCCTCACCCTGAAGGTTCATCCACTGACCTTCCTCATACCGCAGGCTTTTGCATCCAACGTTGGAGGCACTGCAACCTTGATTGGTGATCCCCCGAATATACTTATAGGCTCTTACACAGGACTCACCTTTGGACAGTTCGTGTCCAATCTTACACTGATCTGTTTCCTGAGCCTAATTGTCTCCTGCTTCTATTTCCTGTGGTGGCACAAGAAAGAGTACCTAAAGGCTGACGTTCAGGACGTTGAAAAAACCATAGCTCAATTGAGAGAGCAGTACAAGATCACCGACAGGAAGCTTATGATTCAGGGTCTTGTCCTGCTTGGATTCACCATCCTGCTGTTCGCTCTGCATGGTTTCATGCACATGCAGGTCGCAGTGGCGGCCCTGATCGGTTCTCTGTTGCTTCTTGCAGTGTCAAAGGTGGAAATTGTGGAAATGCTGGAACATGAGGTGGAATGGCCTTCATTGATGTTCTTCATCGGGTTGTTTGTGGTTATCGCTGCAGCCGAATCCACCGGACTGATCCAGCAGATCGCAAATGTTGTGCTTCAGGCGTCCCAAGGCAACCTGACCATCGCAGTGGTCATGATACTATGGGTTTCAGCCATCGCTTCCGCCTTCATCGACAACATACCTTTCACAGCCACAATGCTCCCCATCGTCCTGTTCCTGAGCGAGAGCTTCGGCTTACCGAAGGACAATGTGCTGTGGTGGTCGCTTTCTTTGGGCGCATGTCTTGGTGGTAATGGGACCATGATAGGGGCCAGCGCCAACGTTGTCACCGTTGGAATGGCCGAAAAGGCCGGTTACAAGATATCCTTTGTGGAATACATGAAAATATGCTGGTGGCCCATGATGATCACAGTCACAATGTGTATGGTCTACCTGCTCATCGCCTATTGATGACTCATGGGAGGCGTTGGCGCGCCCCCCGTT
>CALDNG010000257.1 GCA_937915285.1 uncultured Desulfomonile sp.
AAACGTGGCGCATGGGCCAAAGATATTGAAGGGGCTGAGGTTAGGGAACTCAAAAAAGGGGACTCTGCAGACCTGTTGTTTTTTGTTGATAGCTGTGGCTCATTTGATCCGAGGATTCAGGAAATTTCCAAGAGTTTCGCCAGAATACTCACCAAAGCCTCCCTGGATTTCGGAATCCTGGGCCAGGATGAAAACGATGCGGGCAATGAGGTCAGAAGGATTGGTGAGGAAGGCCTTTTTGAACAAGTCTCGGAAAAGAACATCGAAGCCTTCGAAGCAAGACAGTTCCGGCAGATCGTTGCTTATGACCCTCATGCATACAATGTCATAAAAAATGATTATTCAAAGAAATTTCCAGTAATTCACGCCAGTCAACTCATCGCTCGACTAATCAGGGAAGGAAAACTATCCTTCTCATCTGACTATGTAAACGGTCGATTGGTCACTTACCATGACCCGTGTTACCTTGGGCGTCACAACAACATTTATGAAGACCCACGTTTCGTCATCAACAGTATCCCCCGGCTGCGTTTCCGTGATATGGAACGCTGCCGAACGCGGAGTTTCTGCTGTAGTGGCGGTGGCATAATGTTATGGTACGAAAACGAGCAAGAGACCCAGAGGATGGGAGAAAAACGCGTGCGCATGGCGCAGGAGATTGGCGCCCAGGTTATTGTTACCGCATGTCCTTTCTGTCTCATAAATATAGAGGACGCTATCAAGACGACCGGAAATGAAGGCAGGATAGAAGTCATCGACCTCGTAGAACTGGTGGATCGTTCCATGTCCTGATGAGTTTCAACAACAATCAATCAGGTATCAGTTACTGACTAAACAATTCGGAGGATTCATGAAGATTATCGCATGCATGAAGTGGATACCCGACACATCTGAGGCCGAACTCACCATAGCCTCAAATGGCAAAGACATCAAAAAGGATGACCTTGATTACGACCTCAACGATTGGGATCGGTTTGCAATTGAGGAGGCCGTTCAACTGAAAGAGAAATACGAAGGGGAAGTGACGGCAGTCAGTGTAGCGCCTGAAGACGCCGAGGAGATGCTGAGAGAATGCCTTGCTCGCGGCGCAGACGAAGCCTTTCAGATATGGAATGATGCATTTGAAGGCTCTGACGGTTACGTAATTGCAAGAACTCTGGCGGAATTTGTAAAGAAAAGACCTTTTGACCTCATACTGACCGGAACCCTTGCCGAGGATGATGGAGGCGGTCAGGTCGGAGGCATGCTTGGCGCAATGCTGGGGGTCCCATGCGCGACCCTTGTATCACAAATTGAGATATCCGATGGGAAAGCCAGATTCCGGAGAGAATTGGAGGGAGGCCTTTACGAGAAGGTCGAGATGGAACTGCCAGCGGTGATATCTGTTGCGACAGGACTAAACGAACCCAGATTCGTTTCCATTCGCGCAGTCAGAAAAGTGGCCTCCGTTGAAATACCAACCATAGATATTGATGAACTCGGACTTGACGAGAATCAGGTTGGTCTGGCCGGTTCAAGGATAACCGTAGAAAATGTGTTCTTGCCACCGGAAGGAGAAGGGGCTGAAATAATAAAAGGTTCTGTTGAAGAGTCGGCTGCCAGACTTGCAGAGATACTTAAAGAAAAGGGGGTTCTCTAACGATGAAGAATGTTTACGTATTGGCCGAGCATCGGAATGGAACTCTACGCGACACAACATGGGAAGCTCTGGCTGCAGCCGGGCTCATTGCTCCGGGGCTTGGAGCCGGCGTGGTCTGCCTTTTGCTGGCGGACGATGTCACGGGAATGGCCGGGAAACTTGTTCAGGAATGTCCGAAGGTGATAGCGGTAGAAGACCCTGCTTTCAAGACGTTCAACTCAGACGCATACATAAAATGCTTGAAGTCGCTTCTTAAGGACGAGTCAGATTATGTCCTGTTGATGGGTGCATCTAACTCAGTTATTGATCTGGCGCCTGCCCTTTCAGTAGAGCTGGACGCCTCGATGGCGACTGACTGTTTCGGTTTGGAGGTGAAGGAAAACAAGTTATTTGCACTTCGCCAGATATACAGTTACAAAATCAACGCCCTGGTATCTTTCAAGGAAGCCACACGAATTCTGGTAACGCTGAGGGGCGGTAGCTTTCCTTTTACGCCCACCGGTCAGGCCAATGGGGCCCTTGATAGAAAAGACTCACCAATATCTTCGGAAAAATTCAGGAAAACATTTATTGGTTATGAAGAGGCTGAAAAAGGCGACGTGGACATATCAACTGCTGACAAGATAGTGTCCGTCGGCCGCGGAATCGGCGACGAGCCCGACATGGACGTCTTTCAATCTCTGGCAGATGCGTTTGGTGGTGTACTGGCCTGTTCCCGTCCTATCGTGGACAAGAACCTGTTGCCCAAATATCATCAGGTCGGGACATCCGGAATAGAGGTGAAGCCCAAAGTTTACCTGGCGCTGGGAATAAGTGGGGCTTTCCAGCATGTGGGCGGAATAAAGGGTTCGCCACTGATCGTAGCCGTGAACAAAGACCCACGAGCCCCCATATTCAGGGTTGCGCAATACGGCGTGATTGCAGATGTTAATGAACTGGCCCCCGCCCTTGAGGAAAAGATCAAGGAACTTAAAGGCTGAGACTTTACAACAGCACAATGGACATCGCGAAGGCGTCTAAATTGTAAGAGATTGAATGTGTTACACGAACACACACTGATCAGCCTCAGCGGAATCCATTTCGTTTGGGTTCTTCAGGGTTTTCTTTTGGGTCAAGTATCAGGGCATAGACTTTCCAGATTACCCAGAAGAAGAATACAAGGATCAGAAAACTAGATATATCCATCAAGCCCTCCACAATCAGATATTTAGAAAAACGGGCCTCGGTGATATACTCATCGGGGCTTTTTTTAAACTAATACATCGACGTCAGAATAAAAAGACGTCAAACAGCTTTTGCAGCCTGATCGATGTAATTTATTTTTTCAACTGAGGGCCGTCATGCAGTTAACCTATGAACAAATTGTTGAATCGTCTCTTTTTATAAAGTCAAAGATAAGTATCGAACCTGAAATAGCGCTGATTCTGGGAACCGGGCTTGGCGCCGTAGCAGATCAAATAGAGCAGGATGTCACCATACCTTATGGCGATATCCCCCATTTCCCCTTGCCAACGGTGAGCGATCACGAGGGGATGCTGGTGTTTGGAAAACTGTCAGGTAAATCGGTCGTGGCCATGCAGGGGAGAATTCACTATTACGAAGGTTATCCCCTGGAGCGGGTGACTTTTCCCTTGAGGGTCATGAGACTTGTTGGAGCCAGGATACTCATCATAAACAGCGCTACTGGTGGACTGAATCCAGCATACAGGGCAGGAGATGTCCTGCTCGTTGAGGATCACATAAACCTGACCGGACAGAATCCCCTGAGAGGCCTGACGGACCATAGGTTTGGCGACAGGTTCCCGGATATGAGTCAGCC
>CALDNG010000258.1 GCA_937915285.1 uncultured Desulfomonile sp.
CTCAGGAATTGGAACACTCTTCACCTGTCTGCCTTGAGCGTCATCCATGTAGAACATGATGATGGCCTGCGGCGACTGTAGAGGAGGAGTTATGTCACCGGGCTTCATTCTCTGAACCATTTTCTGCAGAGCAGGGACCATGTCCTTATATTCCATGAAGCCAAGATCACCGCCACTCTTGGCAAAAGGGTCCTGGGAATATTTTTTAGCTAGTTGACTGAAATCAGCGCCGGTTTGAGCTTCCCTGTATATCTGTTTTGCCGTCTCCATCGCTTTGTTGACCTCTTTGCTCTTCTTGTCAGACGGCATCTTGAGGGTTATCTGGCGCAATCTTATCTTACCGCCTATATGGACTTCTTCATGAGTAGGAATGTTCGGTTTGTCCTGTTCCGGTTGCTGAGCCGGAGCATTCATCGTTTCCAGAAGATTCTTGTATTTGTCTTCAATCTCATCTTTATGGCTTTTGAAATATTTCTGGGCATCTTCCTCGGTGATAGGCGTCTTGCGTGTGACTTCCGATTCGATGAGCTTGGTCAGTCTGAACTGTTTCATCATGACTTTCCGGTAATCATTGTAGGTCAACCCATTTGCGGCCAAAAATATTGTGAACTGTTCCTGGGAAAGATTATTCCTTTTCTTGATGGACTCCAGGGCCCCGTCCACAGCCTTTTCATCCAGATTAATCCCTTTCTTCGCCGCCTCCTGCTCCAGGAGATGAATGACAACCAGTTCGTCCAGAATCTCTCGTTCCGTCGGCCATTTTCCTGGTGGAACTACCCCGAGCGGAAGGTTCATAAGGCTTCGCATGAAAGGTTGCTTGGCCTTCTTGACATCCGATTCAAGTATCACATCCGAGTTCACTATCGCGGCTATACGATCAGAGTAGGATTCAGCCATTAATGGTAGTCGATCCAAAACCATTGCCATCGTCACTGACAAAATGATTAATGCGAGCTTTTTCAGTTTAGTCTCCGTTCGTAAACCATTGGTGATTTTGAATTATAATACGAGTCCTGGCTGTTCACTAATCATGCTTGAACCAGGACAATCAACTCTTAGATTAGATGTTGAATTTTTTCAAGCCCTTCTGATCATAATCCTTTTCTCCACAGCGTTTTTGAATGCGTCCCCAAAAGTTTCAGAAGGTTTTTCTATTAGTGATTTCAATCTGTTCAGAAGTTTAAAACAAAGATCTATCCTCTTGTCGATTTCTTCGGTAGTCAATTTGTAGCCAAGTCGATCACCGGGAATCAGACGCATCCTCTTATCCGTCTGGATTAGCTCTATCAGCCTCTGAGGTTCTATCCTCGGATCTGGAGCAAAACTGAATATCAATTCACGATTCGAGTAATCAAGTTTGAGCAATCCCAACTCTTTCATTTCGTATCTTATCCGCATAAGGGATATAAGTTGCAGAACCTCGATGGGCTGTTTGCCATAGAGATCTACAATCTCGTCTTCAATCTCATCTATTTCATTCTGGTTTGAAGCTTTTGACAGTTTCTTGTAGAGATTCATTCGCTGTTTGGGATCAGGAACATAATCATCAGGTATCAGGGTTTCAATCTTTAGATGAATTTCAGGATCAATCTTTTCCTCTATGGGCTCACCCTTCATTTCACTTACGGCTTCCTCCAGCAAATCCAGATACATCTCGTATCCAACCTGACCGACATGACCAGATTGTGAAGTTCCCAGAATGTTCCCGGCTCCCCTTATTTCCATGTCCCTCATGGCCACCCTGAACCCCTGGCCCAATTCCGTATGTTCCTGTATTACCGCCAGTCTTTTGACTGCGTCAGCGGTCATTAGGGTTTCCGGCGGGGTGAGTAAATAGGCATACGCTCTGACATGTGATCTTCCCACACGACCCTTTAACTGGTATAGGTCCGCCAGACCGAGGGTGTCGGCCCGCTCTATCACTATCGTGTTTGCCCTGGGTATATCGAGCCCTGATTCAATGATGCTTGTACAAACCAATGTGTTTAGGTTTCCACTGACAAAATCCAGCATGACCTGTTCCAGCTCACCATCCCCCATTTGCCCGTGAGCAACACCTATGCGCGCCTCCGGTATCAGACGCTGGAGGCTTGCTGCCCTCTGATAAATCGTTTGGACCCTGTTGTGTAAATAGAATACCTGTCCTCCCCTTCCCAACTCCCTTGTGACAGCTTCCTTGATCACTTCATCAGACTGGCGCATCACAT
>CALDNG010000259.1 GCA_937915285.1 uncultured Desulfomonile sp.
GCATCTTCCTGGATAGGGCCGGTAATCGGGGCAGCCTCACTGACAGTTGTGAACGAGGGACTTTCCACCTTTGTAAAGGCTGAACTGGCAAGAATAATTTACGGCTGTCTTTTCATAATAGTGATTATTTTTATGCCAAACGGTGTGTTGGAATTCTTCTCTCGGAAAAGAAAGAGAATTGATCGCTGAATCGGTGTAAGCCTCGCAGGGAACAAACCGGAATACACTTTCGGGGTTGCAAGCCGCTGTGGCGGTTTGCGTCAAACCCGATGACTTTTATTAAACCACGCGTTTAGTCATGCGCTCAATTGCGGAATCAGGAGTTTTTAATGGACAAACTAATAATTACGGCTGCAATCAGCGGGGCTGCGACGATTCCATCGTTGAGCCCTTATCTACCATTGACCCCCAGGGAAATAGCGGACTCGGCCCTCGAAGCGGCAAAGGCCGGGGCCG
Organism: uncultured Desulfomonile sp.; assembly: GCA_937915285.1. Taxonomy (GTDB): domain Bacteria; phylum Desulfobacterota; class Desulfomonilia; order Desulfomonilales; family Desulfomonilaceae; genus CAITZA01. The sequence goes on from CALDNG010000259.1 coordinate 457, forward strand.
CTGTTGTGCATGTTCACGCAAGGAGACCCGAAGACGGCTTTCCATCGTCCAATCCCGATCATTTCAGGGAGATACTCACCAGGATAAAGGACAACTCCGATGTGGTCGTATGTGTCACCACCGGTGGATCGGCTATGATGACGGTTGAGGAGAGAGCCGCTGTCGTGCCTTTATTCAAGCCCGAGATGTGCTCGTTCAACATGGGATCAATAAATTTCGCGCTCCACACCTCCCTAAAATACCTTAAAGAATTCAAATACCCCTGGGAAAAGCCCTACCTCGAAATGAGCAAGGATTTCGTTTTCAAGAACACTTTCAAGGATTTCGAATACCTGTGTCAGGTGACAAAAGAAAACAATACCAAGCCTGAACTCGAAATATATGATGTCGGACATCTTTATAACCTGGACCACCTCGTTACAGAAGGCCTGATGAAGCCTCCCATGCACCTGCAGTTCGTTATGGGCGTGTTGGGAGCGATAAGAGGGACCCCTGAAGACCTGACATATCTGGTCACCAAGGCCAAGACCCTCTTCGGACCGGAGAATTTCACCTGGTCCGTTATTGGAGTTGGCGCAGCGGAGATCAACCTGTCAACCATGGCCATACACATGGGCGGACATGTCAGGGTGGGTCTCGAAGACAATATTTTTATCAGGAAAGGGGTTCTGGCGAAGAGTAACGCCGAGCTGGTAGAGAAAATAGTGACACTGGCCGACCTGTTGCACCGTGATGTTGCTACATCGGCCGACGCACGCAAAATACTCAACCTCAAGGGCCTGGACAACGTAAACTACTAATCGCCCAAGAGACCGGTAGAGACATTTTCAGGCGGCAACACCCTTAAAAAAAGGGGACGGCCGCCTGAATTGAATAATCTCCTGGGAGGCCGGCGTCCCTGCTCTGGTCGTAGGCCACCCGTCGTACGTGGACACAGGCTCAGGATTCGGGCCTGTGTTTCTCTTCTATTATCTCAATCCACCTCTCAAGGCTTATGCCGCAGTTGAAGCAGTCGTCAGGTGCGCCAGAGCTTGCGCATTCCTCAAAAATGGAGTCGCGCGTCACCACACACACTGGCCATCCGGGGACGTGGCTGCGTGGGCCGCACTTGAGGTGAGTCCGGTATATCATGAACGTATTCTCATCGCTCCTGACCTTGAAGGTTTCTCCGGACAACTCAAGCACGAACTCACTGTTCAGCAGGCCGAGCCTGTGCAACAGATCGGTGATGGCGGCAAACGTTTTTGAGGCTGATCTTGACATCCCTGTTTATTTTTCACCCCGTAAAGATGATAAACGTCCGTAAACACTATATCGCCTGACCCGCCTGAAGCCTCGCCCAGAATTCCTGCTCGGTGAATGCGTGACATTGAGTCCCCTGGCATTCCACGCCGAAGCTTGCGCAGACAGATCCCATCCTGGCCGCTTCAGTCAGGGTTTTACCCATTACGAGGCCCTTGATCAGGCCGGCCCTGAACGAGTCCCCAGCCCCCGTCGGGTCTGAGACTCTCAGCGGTTTGATGGCCTCAATGGATGTGGCGCCTTGAGACGATATTATCACCGAACCCCTCTCCGCGAGTGTCGTTATTATGGCGCCGGTCTTTTCGAGGAGTTCCTCCTTCGACATGCCGGTGGAGCGCATTACCATCTCGAGTTCATAGTCATTGGAGATGAAGATGGTTGATCCTGTGAGCATTTCGATGAGGTTTTGGGTCTGAAGAGCGGGGATTGACTGTCCCGGATCGAAAATATATCTGATTTTCAGTTCCTTGTATTTCCGAGATAAACTGAGCATATCATCGAGGTTACCCGGCGCGATTATCGCTATGGTGTCTTCACTGGCGGCCTCTTTTACATCATAAAGGCAAGGCTCGCGCATGGCCCCGGGGTTGAAGCCCGTTATCTGGTTGTCAGCCATGTCCGTGGTGATATAGGCGCCGGCTGTGAATTCATTGGGAACTATTCTAATGCCCTCAAGTGACAGATCATGTTTTTTGAGCCAGTCCTCGTACGAGCCGAAGTCCTTACCCGCGCTGGCCAGTATTAGAGGCTTTTCGCCCAGAAGACACAAATTGTACGCTATATTGCCTGCCGTTCCGCCGAACTGCTCCTTCAATCCGTTGACCATGAAACATACGTTCAGGATGTGAATCTTGTCGGGGAGTATGTGATTGGCGAATTTATCCGGAAAATCCATTATTCGGTCATAGGCCAGGGAGCCTGAAACGAGAATTCTCATGAAAACCTCTTGTCAAATCTTTAACCTGCAATTACGCTACAATATTTTAGACTCGCTTAGCTGTCAAGCGTGGCTTTGGCGTGCCAAACACGTGAAATTTGAAACCCTTTGGTGAATTCTTCATCAGAATGGTTATATTATTTGTGGCGAGAGTTTTTTTGCGTTCATTGAAAATTTAAGACCGGAAAAGGTCGTGAAAGCTACAGCGTATCGTAATACTTGGTTTTGATTTCAACATGGATCAGTGAGGAATATAGCATGACAGACTGCAAGATAACCGTTTCAGAGGCTTCTAAGAATTGGCCAGAAGGAATAATATCGGTAAAACTTACCATGAACCCTTATCTTCTCAGCCTCGCGGAGGAGGCTGCGGCGATGAGCGGCATGAAGACGTGGGAGTTCATCAACACGGCCCTATGGGAGAAACTCGGTCAGCCGGACCAGAATCAGATGCTCAACCACGCGGCCGGGCTCGATGTCGGTGATGATGATCCCAAGTGGAAGAAGAGATTGAAACTCACGGCAAGACATGAAGTAGAGGTCCTGGAACACAAGCGTATCCTGAAGGAAGAGCGTGAGAAATGCGGCCTCGACGGTTGAAACGCTAATACGCAGGTCGTCTGAGATTGGAGTAAAGCTATGCCTATTATGAAATATAACTGCCTGGATTGTGGGAAGGAATTCTCAAAGATATTCTTTTCCGATGGACACGCCCCCCGTAGCTGCACGGTTTGCGGCTCCGAGA
>CALDNG010000260.1 GCA_937915285.1 uncultured Desulfomonile sp.
CCAACTCCCTCAAGGACGAACTGCTAAAACCTGCCAGCCTAGCTGAGAAGCTCGAGCTGATCACAGAATCTGTCGTGCAAATTTTTGAAGCCGATTTCTCTCGCATCTGGTTGATAAAACCCGGAGACAAATGCGGTTCAGGATGTGTGCATGCCTCCGTCAATCAAGGGCCGCATGTCTGCATCCATCGTCAGAAATGTTTGCATCTGGTGGCAAGTTCGGGGCGCTACACGCACATAGACGGAATAATGCATTCAAGAGTGCCCTTCGGGTGTTACAAAATCGGGCGTATCGCATCCGGGGCTGATCCCAAGTTGCTGACCAACGATGTTTGCAGTGACCTTCGTATTCATGACCATCACTGGGCGAAGGATTTGGGTTTGATGTCTTTTGGAGGTTACCGGATCATATCGAGGCCCGGTGTTCCCATTGGTGTTCTTTCGTTGTTCAGCCAGAACTGCCTATCCGATGATGACAGCTTCCTGATGGAGACTATTGCCAATACTGCAGCTCATGTTTTCCTGGCCGCTACGATGGAAGAAGCAGCCATCAGTGAAAGGCTCAGGTTTCAGAGATTAGCTGAGAACTCTCCATTTGGAACACTTACAATAGAGAAAGATGGATCTTTCTCCTACGCCAATCCAAAGTTCAGGGAGATGTTTGGATATGATCTGAAGGACGTCCCGAATGGGCGGGAATGGTTCAGAAAGGTTTATCCTGATCCTCGTTTGAGGCATGAAGTTATCGCGTCATGGATAGATGATTTTAAGAGTCATGCCCCTGGAGAGTCAGCTCCAAAAATATTCCCTGCGGTTTGTGCCGATGGTAGCCAAAAGATAATCCATTTTAGGCATGTAAAACTTGAATCCGGCCAGAATCTCATGACCTGCGAGGACATTACCGAGCTTAAAAGGGCCGAAGAGGAGATGAAACTCAACGAGGTCCGCCTGAAAAAGATTATCGAAATCCTTCATTACAATCCTGACTCCTTGCAGGACTTCATGGATTTCGCCCTGAATGAGGCTGTGAAGCTCACACGGAGCAAGATTGGTTACATATTTCATTACGACGAGAAAACACGGCAGTTTACCCTAAATACCTGGTCCCGAAATGTTTTTAACGAGTGCCGGATTGCGGAGCCTCCGCAGGTTTATAATCTTGAGGATACTGGAATCTGGGGTGATGTTGTTCGCAGTCGTCAGCCTATGGTGGTAAATGATTTCCAGGCTCCTAACCCCTCAAAGAAAGGTCATCCGGATGGGCACGTCATTCTAAGACGGTATCTAAGCGTTCCTGTTTTCAGAAAGGACGAGATCGTAGGTGTAGTGGGGCTTGCAAACAAGGAGTTTGACTATACTCAGTCGGATATACTTCAGTTATCTCTGCTCATGGATTCCGTATGGAAGTGTGTGGACCGTCTGGAAGCCGAGGTGGCTCTTGAAGAGCGAGAGGCCACCCTGAAAACAGTGCTTCAGTCTGCGCCAATAGGTGTTGGACTAGTGACGGATCGGGTTTTTGGATGGATAAACGAGACCACAACCCAGATGACCGGTTATTCATCGGAAGAGCTGATTGGAAAGAGCGCAAGGCTCCTCTATGAATCTGATGATGAGTTTTTGCGTGTCGGAACGCTAAAATACAGACAGGTCGAATCACAGGGATATGGATCGATAGAGACTCGCTGGAAGTGCAAGGACGGGTCCCTGGTAGATATACTGCTGAGTTCATCGGCAATCGTTCCCGGAGATCTCTCCCGTGGGGTAGTCTTTTCAGCTCTCGACATGACAGATAGAAGGCGCTCTGAACAGGGACTTCGAGAAGCCGAAGAGCGTATGAGACTGCTTATAGAATCTGCGCCAATTGCTATAAGAATAGCCACTCAGGGCAAATATTCCTACGTGAACCCAGCCTTCCTGAAAATGTTCGGATATGATTCCCCAGACGAAATTGAGGGTCTTCCTGTTGATGCGCTTTATGTAGAATCGGACCGTCGTATCATCCGGGAACGCAATGAGAACAGGGCCAGGGGGCTAAACGTGGATTCCCATTACCGTGTTACCGGGATCAAGAGAGATGGGGCGCACTTGGACCTGGAAGCGTGGGGTAGTGAAATTATTTACAGGGGAGAACGCTCTACCTTGAGGTTCCTCATTGACGTCACCGAGTCCAATTCCTTGCGAGCCCAATTACTTCAGGCCCAGAAGATGGAGGCCGTGGGGACACTTGTTGGGGGAATTGCTCACGATTTCAACAATCTGTTGCAAGCTGTCCTGGGTTACTCAGAGTTAATGCTAAAACGAAAAAACCTGGATCAGGGCGATCACAAAAACATAACAAAAATCTATCAGGCTGCCACACGCGGCGCCGACCTGGTTAAAAGCCTTATGACATTGAGCCAGAAAGCAGAGATTAATTATGTTCCAACAGATCTTAATCACGAAATTGTGGAGGTTTCTCAACTCCTGTCGCGAACCATTCCAAAGACCATAAAGATTGAGCTGAAACTGAGCGAGGAACTGGAAGCGATTAACGCTTCGCCGTCTCATATCTGCCAGGTGCTCATGAACATTGGCGTAAATGCCAGGGACGCCATGCCATACGGAGGTTTGCTAAGGATAGAAACCTCAAACGTCCAACTCGATGATCACTACTCACATCCCCACCTGGATGTCAAACCCGGAACATACGTGTTGCTAAACATTTCCGACACAGGTTTCGGTATGAACGCCACGACTCTCTCACGCGTCTTTGAGCCTTTTTTCACTACTAAGGAAACGGGGAAGGGAACTGGATTGGGACTTGCCACGGTCTATGGGATTGTAAAACAGCATGGTGGGCAAATAAGTTGTTCCAGCCGCCCTGGAATCGGAACCTCTTTCAGAATATATTTTCCGGCAATTAAGGCAGTCAGCGCGTCAAGGGTATTTGAGGAGGATACAGTTCTTAAGGGTGGGTCAGAGACCATTCTACTGGTGGAGGACGATGAGTCGGTTAGGGAGTTGTGCAGGGATTTGCTGACGAGTTTTGGCTACAATGTCATGACCGCAGACAATGGTCGGGATGCCCTGGATCTCTATAGAAAATCGATGGAATGTGTCTCTATGATAATCCTGGATTTGATAATGCCGGTAATGGACGGTAAACAATGTCTGGATGAAATTCTTCAGATCAATCCTGCCGCCAGGGTCTTGATAGCTAGCGGATACTCCGAGGAAGATTCCATCAAGCCGTCGTGTTTAAGCGGGGCCAAAACGTTTGTTAGAAAGCCCTACAACATCAATGACCTGCTAAGCTCTGTGAGAAGAATACTAGACAATTAGCTTGCGTCGGAGCAATAACCCAAGGCTTCAGGATGTGGGCCAAGGAAATTGAGGGTGAAATTTCCCCTGATGTTTAGATCAGGGGAAATTGATTTTAAGGGGTGAAAGCGACTTTTTAAGCATCCGTCCATATTGCTGGGGCTATCAGGACTTCCTCTCGTCAATAATTCGTTTTGCCTTTCCTATGCTTCTCTCTATGCTGTCTGGGGGCAGGATTTTGACCGGGACCTTGATTCCGATGACTTGCTGTATGCGGCCGGCTATCTTTTGGACCATTTCCTGAATCTTGAATTCACCCTGTTCGTAAACAGGAGCTTTTAATTCTGTTTCGACCGATATGCGGTCAATGTAGCCCTTCTTTGCAAGCCGAATCTGATATTGAGGCTCGACCTCCTGAAATTCCATGAGAACCGTTTCTACCTGGGAAGGGAAGACATTGACTCCGCTAACGATCATCATGTCATCATACCTTCCCAGGATTTTGTCCATGGACACCAACGTCCTGCCGCACTCGCATTTTTGTCTTCTAAGGGTGCAAATATCACGAGTCCTGAATCTGATCATCGGCATGGCTCGTCGTTGGAGGGAAGTGAATACCAGTTCACCTTCCTGACCTTCGGGTAAAGGCTCCATCGACACCGGATCAACTATTTCCGGCAAAACATGGTCCTCGTTGATGTGCAGTTTGTGATGTTCACAGGTGAAAGATACCCCTGACCCCATAAGCTCGGTGAGTCCGTAGTGTTCATAGGCGTGTATGCCTCCACGCTGTTCTATGTCCACACGCATCTCGGGACTCCATGGCTCGGCTCCGAAATGCCCCGTCTTAAGGGTGGAATTCCTGATGTCAACCCCCATTTTTTCAGCTTTTTCTATGATTGTCATGCAGTAAGAGGGGGTGCAACACAAGGCTGTGGTTCCAAAGTCTTTTATCAACATGATCTGGCGTTCCGTCATTCCGGCCCCGGAAGGTATTACTGCGCAGCCAAGCCGCATGGCTCCCTGAAGGAAGCCGAGTCCACCAGTGAAAAGGCCCATTCCGAAAGCATTCTGTAGTACTCCATCCGGTCGTAACTCCTGGGCCCACAGACCACGTGCCATACACTCTGTCCATTGGTCGAGGTCCTCTGCGGTGTATGTTCCTGTAACCGGTTTGCCGGTTGTGCCGGAAGATGCGTGTATGCGAACTACTTGAGACATCGGAACAGCGCATAATCCAAAAGGATAGTTGTCGCGAAGATCCGTCTTCATGGTAAATGGGTATTTGTCAATGTCAGACAATTGCTTCAAGTCTGAAGGTCTCACACCCTTGTCATCGAAGGTTTTCCTATAGAAAGGGACTTTTTCGTAGACCCATTGGAGCGTTTGTTTTAAACTCTCGAACTGAAAGTTCTTCATGCCGCCCTCGGCCATGGTCTCGAATTTTTCGTCCCAAAATTTCCTGGACATATCGGTCCTCCTGAAAAATTACAGGAGTTACCCCGGTTTCAAAAACCGTTACACCGTGGAACTCCCAAAGTACAATTTATAAACATAACTTGATCCTATTCCCATGTCAAAAGGAAACACCGCAATGATGAAGGCTGGATCAAGTCTTGGCCGACAGTAGCCGATCCACTGACCCGGTATTTGAAAGGAAATCCTTGGCTCATTTTCTCGAGCGCAAAATGGGAAAGAAGTCTGCCCACATTGTTTTCAGTCTTTTGGCAATAGCTATTGGTCTGGTTTTGAGTTTCGCCGTGTTGGGCATTCTTGAGTTAGGCGTACGGCTCGCACAAAGGGCTGGATTTATGATGAACCCTTCATCGGCCGAGTCAATTTTTATCAAGGGGGATTTTTATGAGCAGTTCTGGAAATTTGACGCCGACTTGGGCTATAAACCCCCACCGGGCGCCATAGTCCAATCCACAAAGCAGAACATGGGTGGAGAAGTAATATACCATGCCAGTTACTCCACCGACAAATGGGGCAGACGATTTACTCCAGTCGATGACCCTGCCCTCAGAGACAGATGCGCAGTATTCTTCGGTTGCTCATTCACTTTCGGAGATGGGTTGAATGACGATGAGACGCTACCATATTTTTTCGCTAAGTTTGCATCGCGTTACAATCCGTATAACTACTCTTTTTCCGGCTATGGTCCACAGAACATGTTAGCCAGAATAGAGCAGGGGGGGCTTGTCGAGGAAATCCCGGAGCGTTGCGGAGTGATGATATGTGTAGGGGCTCATGTGGAAAGAGCTATCGGCGCTTATTACGTCTTTAATGAGTGGGGACAAAACTTCCCGTATTATTTTATCGACAACAAAGGGGATTTGGTCAGGAATGGCTCTTTCTCAACGGGCCGACCGATAATGTCTGTGCTTTTCAGTTTTATGGCAAAAAGCCGACTGGTCAAATTAAGCGGTTTTCGCTATCCGTGGCATATAACAGATCAGGACAGGGAGTTGACAGCAAGGATAATCAAGGAGTCATTCCTGAAATTCCAAAAACAGTTTCCCGGGGTAGAGTGTTATTTCGTCAATCCACCAGGTCTCGAAAACGCTGAAGACAGAAATGATAGAAATTCTTTTAAAGGAGTCAGTCAAATTCTTGAAAAGGAAGGTATAAAAGTTCTTGATTTCAGCTCGATCAAGGAATTCCAGGATGAAAAATATTACATAAAAGGCGACCGACATCCCATGCCCATCTGGAACAGAGAATTGGCCAAACTCATTGTTGAGAGGCTTGGGATAGCTTCCAATGAGTGAAGAGGACGCCAATGGAAGCCGGAATTGAGCATGTCAAAGCCTCAGCAAGATAATAAAATCCTTACGGGCGGCTCTGAATAAATATGAAGAAGTTCCTGGTTACCCTTCTAGTCAATTTTGCTGTTCTAAGCTCTCTGATTGTGGCCATGGAGCTTATAGGTCAACTGTACTTCTTTGCAAGAAATGGAAAATTTGTGTTTCAGAAGGCGCCGGGGTACTACGGAGACCTGTTTGAAATACATCCATACCTTGCTGGCCGCCTCAGGAAAAACGCCATTCTTGAAAATTACGGCAAGCGAATAACTACTTCTGACATCCACACAAGGACCGCAGGCTGTGATCTGAGTTCCGGTAGAATTGTCAGAATTGCTGCGCTTGGCGGATCGACAACATTCGGAACAGGAGTGACCGATGAAGACACATGGCCGTATTTGCTCCAGTCTCTATTAGGCAATAATTATTGTGTCGTCAACTTTGGTGTTCCAGGTTATTCAACTGCTGAATCGATAGTGCAGATGGCATTGATCGTTCCTGAATTCAAACCACATTTTGTTATTGTCTGTCATGGATGGAATGATATTCGAAATTATCATGAAGAAGAACTGGGAGCTGACTACTACGGTCATGGTATCAGACAATTCGCGAACCTGTCGATCGCCGCTAATTGCACGGACCCTATGAAGAAACTGCAGGATGTCTCAGGCCTTTTTCACTACCTTACAAAAATTCGGACATTTGCATCGAGTTTCACGACTGAGTCGCCATCTAAGACTTTGGCCTACCCAGATCCCTTTGTTGACAGAATATACTTGAGGAACCTCAAGACAATAAAATTGTTGTCAGAGAATCTGTCCGCACATACGATCCTGGTTCCACAGGTTTTAAATTGGCAGAATTTCGCTGATCCAGTGGGATGGTCAAGGCACATTGATCATAGGTCGATGCAGGAACTGGTAAACAGATTCAACGGGCTGATGCAATCGGTGTGTTCGGATGAGGAGAAATCTTGCGTATTTGTCGACATCTCACGAAATATAAAATGGACAAATGATGATTTTGTCGACAATGGCCATTTCTCGAGGACTGGTGGGCAGAAATTGGCAGAGATTCTTGCTGGGGAAATAATGATGATATCGGGGCGACCCAATCCCTGACCCTGGCGCTTTTTCCAATAAAGCGACCCAATTAAGCCCTTTTCTATCAGGTGACATGATGGACATTTTGGTTGACTGGAGTTCGAATCGTAATGTAAATTTAAAAGTTCTAGGTTGAAATATTTTTTTTAGAAAACCGATCGTGACTGTTATGCGTCCGTGATGGAAAGACGTGAGGGATGTCTGCCCCTGTTTTGCAGGACAACTCAGGTTCTTTAGCCATTCTAGGGCGCTCAAAACGGCGTTCACGCCGCACTATCCCGAATCAAGGAGTTGGCCGAATGTCTTTCCGTATGTCCAAAGGCGCCTTTTGGGCCACATTAGCGGTTTTTTTGGTGGGAGTTTTCTGTTTTGGCCCTGGAATGGGGCAAACCCTGGCTCAAGAGAAAGTCATCAAGATCGGAACACTGTTTCCATTGACAGGTCCGGTCGCAACAGCCGGTCAGAGATGTCAGGCAGCCGTCCAGACCGCTGTTGAAATCATCAACAACAAGCACCCTGAACTCAAGGTTCCTCTGGCTGATCAGGAAGGTATACTGGATGGTTACAAGATAGTCCTTGTCCATGCCGATAGCCAGGGTAAGCCAGACGTCGGTAAAGCTGAGGCTGAGCGCCTCTTCAATCAGGAAGGGGTCTGGGCTCTCATAGGATCATACAACAGTTCAGTCAGTAAACCTGCCAGTCTTGTCGCCGAACGTATGAAACGTATTTTCATGTGCGGAGCCTCAAGTTCAGCGGCCTTGACCCAGCGTGACATGAACTTCTTCTTCCGACTTGCGCCAACAGACGAAACAGAATCCGTCGAATTTGTCGAAACGCTTAAATGGCTCAACCAGAAGAAAAAGGCCAACATAGAGACAATTGGTCTAATTTACGAAAACAGCGAGTTTGGCAAGCATGCCGCAGGCGAGGCAAAAAAGGCCGCTAGCGCTGCAGGTCTTAAGGTGGTAGCTGATGTCCCATTCAGTCCTGGCGCAACCAACCTGAACAGCGAGGTTCAGACCCTAAAGAACGCCAATCCTGATGCGGTTCTGGGAGCCCTGTTGGGCGCCGATTACTCTCTGTGGATCCGCACCATGAAGCAGATGGCATGGGCCCCTAAAATCGCAATCAGCTATTGTTCGGGTTATCAGGATCCTGTCATTGCAAAACAACTCGGACCTGACGCAGATTTTTTCATGGGATCTACAGCTTATTCACCTCAGTTCAATGTTTTAATGCCTGCTGTTGGAGATGTAGAAAAGATATTCAAAACCAAGACCGGTGGAGTGCCTTTTGATGGAGACAGTATTCAGGAGGCCGTGGCAATGCTGGTGCTGGCTCAGGCAATTCAGAAGGCCGGTGTGCTGGATGCTGAAAAAGTAGCCGAGACCCTCCATGCTAACACATGGGACTCACCTCTTTCATTGGGAGGCAAGGTGGCCTTTGCAAAAGGCGGCCAGAACAGCAAGGCTCACAGCGTGGTGACACAGCTTCAGGGTGGTGAATACAAGCGCATATTCCCGGAAGAAATGGCTGACACGGAAATAGTTTTTCCCATTAAGCCCTGGAATCAGAGATAGTTCGGTTCTTCAACTGTTTCGGGATGGGCTTTCCCATTCCCGAAACCTCATGATCAAAAGCGTGTGGGCTCATCGTAGCATCAAACCTGACTGATGCGGTTGTGAACCGTATTGTTGATGTCAGTGTTTCAAAAATCGTACGCCCTTCATTCCTGAAGACTTGATATTATTTTTGGTAGTTCTTTTTATGGTCTTGATAAGTTTAATTTAAATTGGAAAAGGTAAAGACTTTATGGAGACATTCCTTCAGGTCCTCATTGACGGCATTCTCAGCGGTATGGTTTACGCCTTGGTAGCTGCGGGGCTTTGCCTGATCTGGGGGGTAATGGATGTCATAAACTTTGCGCATGGCGAATACTTGATGGTTGCCATGTATGTAAGTTACTGGCTAGGATTCCTGGTCAATGTTGACCCCCTTGTTTCAACCATTGCGGCCGGAGTATTCATATTTGGCCTGGGGGCTCTTACTTACAAACTCATAATAAGATTCACAATTGGCAAACCCGGGTTGGTAGCGCTGCTAGCTACGTTTGGACTCGCCGTATTCCTCAAAAATCTCTGTATGAACCAGTTCTCTCCAAATTTCCGCATCCTATCGGATACATGGCTGGGTGGAAAAACTTTCCACATTGGGGGCATAATTTTAGCGGTTCCCCAGTTGATGGCGGCTGTCCTGGCCTTGGTAGTGGTTGTTCTTCTCTATTTGCTGATCAATAACACCCGATTTGGCTGGGCTGTTCAGGCGACAGCCATGGATCGTGACGCTGCCGAACTGGTCGGAATAAACACCGAACGAATTTATATTCTGGTTTTTGGGATTGGAGGAGCGTGCGTAGGCATAGCCGGAGGGATTATGCCATCATACCTGGCAGTGCATCCCGAGGTCGGGTCCATGTTCGGACTTATAGCATTCGTATGTGTGGCCATGGGAGGATTCGGAAGCATTCCAGGGGCATTCCTTTCAGGGATTCTGGTTGGAGTGGTGGAAGCTCTGGCCGGTTTTTACATTGCCCCAGTGTTCAAATATGTCGCTGTATTTGGTCTCTATCTGGCCGTTGTATTCCTGCGGCCTAAAGGCATTTTTGGTTGGTAAGTCTGTGGATTTAAAAACATTCAGCGCAAAAGATGGTCTATGGGTCGCCTTTGTCGTTATTTTAGCGATACTGCCTCTCATTCCCGCCTTCTCTTCAAATTCATTCCGCCTTCATGTGATGATCCTGATCCTGTTGTATGCCTCCATGGCCCAGGCCTGGAACATCATTGGCGGTTACTGCGGACAGGTATCTTTCGGGCATTCCGTTTTTTTTGGAATAGGCGCTTATGGGGCCGGTATGGCTGTTGTCACCTATGGCGCCACGCCCTGGCCAGGAATAATCGTGGGAATGATCATGGCGGCAATCGTTGCAGTCATAATAAGCTATCCCTGTTTCAAGCTGAGTGGTCATTATTTTGCCATAGCTACTTTCGCCATTGTGGAGATTTTCAATCGAGGGTTTCTTGTGTGGGATTGGGTCGGCGGCGCTCTAGGTCTTGACTATCCCATCATAAAAGAGGGCCTTGTTAACCTAATGTGGCATCAGTCAAAAACGGGCTACTATTATAGCGCCCTGGTCATTTTCGTGATCATCTTTGGAACGGTTCGCTGGCTAGAGGGACACAGATTCGGATATTACATGAGAGCCGTCCGGGAAGGCCAGGAGACGGCAGAGTCTCTTGGCGTGAACAGCGCCGCGGTCAAACTGACAGCCATGGCGCTTTCGGCGGCAATGGCTGCATTGTGTGGCGCTTTCTTTGCTCAATACAATCTCCGGGTAGATCCCCCCATGGTCATGTCGCTCGATACGTCAATGAAATTCGTCCTGATAACGATTCTGGGTGGGGCAGGGACGATGCTGGGGCCCCTTTTGGGAGCCAGTGTCCTGATACCGCTTCAGGAATACACCCGGGCATTCTGGGGAGGTCTGGGCGGTGGAGTCGATCTTATAATATTTGGAGTGCTCATCATTTTGATGGTGGTCAAGCAACCCGACGGCATGATCGGTTTAATAAGGGATGTCGGAAAATGGGCTTCAAACAAAAGAGCCGAAGAGAGAAATTAAGCGATGGCCCTACTTGAAGTCCATGATATTACGATGAAATTCGGCGAACTTGTTGCAAACTGCCAAGTTAGTTTCACGGTAGACTCACAATCCATCGTCGGTCTTATCGGTCCAAATGGCGCCGGAAAAACAACCCTTTTCAATTGTATTTCGGGGCTATGCAGGCCGACGAAGGGGAAAGTATTATTTGATGGTGAGGACATTACAGGTCGCAAGCCTTACGTAATAGCGGCAAAAGGGGCTGTAAGAACTTTTCAGGTAGTCAGGCCCTTAAAGGACATGACCGTTTTTGACAATGTTCTCGTGGGAGCTTTTCTTAAACGATCTGATAACCGTCAGGCTTTTGAAAAGGCGCATGAGTGCATAAGGTTATGCGGACTTGAGTCCGTCCAGGGGAAACTTGCAGGTGAGTTGTCCATAGGAGGCAAGAAGAGACTGGAAATGGCGCGGGCACTCGCAACCAGCCCGAAACTGCTGATGCTCGACGAAGTCATGGCCGGGTTAACGTCCACAGAAGTGAAAGAATCTATGGATGTTATAGAAAAACTTCGTAGCACGGGACTAACCCTGATGATTGTGGAACATGTGCTAGAAGGTTTAATGTCAATAGCCGACAAGATCGTTGTGCTCGACGGTGGCCTGAAGATAGCCGAAGACTCTCCGGAACGAATAGTGAATGACGAAAGAGTCATAGAGGCTTACTTGGGCGCCAAATACAGTCAACGCTATAAACAAAGGAAGGAGGGCGGATCAGTTGATTGATCCGATCCTAACCGTTTCTGATCTTCACACCGGCTATGACGGGGTTCCGGTTGTTTTCGGAATTTCCCTTGAGATTATGCCAGGTGAACTAGTGGCCATCGTTGGGGCCAACGGAGCGGGAAAAACCACGACCATGCGGACTATCAGCGGTCTCCTGCGTCCGTTCCGGGGAAGAATCACCTTCTTGGGCAAGGAGATTTCTACCCTTCCTGCCCATCAGATACTAAGGCTCGGAATAAGTTATGTTCCTGAGGGACGCCGGATATTTGGCAAGCTGTCAGTAAAGAAGAACCTTTACCTGGGAGCCTACGCTCAGGAGTCTCAGACTGAAGTCAAACGTCGAATGGATGAACTTCTGGAAATCTTCCCGGTTCTCAGAAAAAGGGCCAACCAGAGGGCTGAGACCCTTAGTGGAGGTGAACAGCAGATGCTGGCGATTGCTCGAGGAATGATATCGAAACCTAAGCTACTGATGCTTGATGAAATGTCTCTGGGGCTCATGCCGAGCATGGTTGAAAAAATGATGGAAACCATTACAGCAATCAATCGATCCGGCGCCACCGTTCTCCTGGTGGAACAAATGGTTCAGGAAGCCCTGGAAATAGCCCACCGCGGATATGTCATTCAGAATGGACAAATCATCCAGTCTGGGCAGGCGAGCCAACTTCTGGATTCAGAAGAAGTGCGAAAGGCCTACCTTGGCATGTGATTTTGGCAGTCGTCAGGCTGCGGATGTTAGGATTTGATAAGCTTGAGTATTTTCTGTCAAAACCTGTTTTCGGTTTTGCTTCACGCAGCTCGTTTCAACAAGTTTCTGCAACTGGCCACGGTGTGAGGTCTTATCAGCAAAACACCGCCGGTCAAAAAACTGGCGGACATTTCACAAATTCAACTCGGATCCGAAATGCTAAGGAAAAAGAAGAAAAAGGCTTCTGTACGGGATACCGAAGAGTTCAAGGAATTAGCCAGGGAGTTGAGACAACAGGTTCCCGACAGTAAGAAAAACTTACAGGAAATGCTCGACGAAATCATCTTGGATGAATCAGCAAAGAAACAAGACTGACATTCCCATGACTCTAACGCCTTTCTAGCGCAAGTCACAAAATTTTTCGATCGGTCGCTGCTGAGCCCTCTGCATAATCGTTAAAAGCGGATTTGCAAATAATTCGCCTGATAGGCGCGCCCAAACATCATCGGGCCAAATGGATTTGATTAACCTGATCACGGACAATCCGAATCTGTTGCTTTGTAGGGTGGCATGAATTAGTATTGAGGTTGTTGAGGTTGGAACATACACATGATTGATTTTAATCTCGTATCGATTCGTAAAAACTTAACGGGGCGTCTCAAAGGGCGCCCATCAAAAAGGTAAAATGGTCATGATATGCTCAATTTGTAAATTACCCATAAAAGAGGGCGACATAATTACGATGTACACCGAAAAAAGCAGTAACGAAAGGCTGTTTGCCCACGACTCATGCCTGGCTTCCAATATTTCCAGGGGCTTCACGGCGTCTCAGTCCGAGAAAATTCCAAAGGAAGAATAAACTCAGAGCATCTGCTCAACTGAAATTCGTGCCTAAACCCATATATCGAAATATCAATACATGCAGACAATTGTAGCCGGATTGATGCAGGCTCGCTCTTGGACTGCCATACCCAAATTTGAAGATCACAGAGAGATTGTTTACAGACGATCCTTGGCGAACTTTTGAGGTGGCCTGTCCATCTTTTTGAGAGTTATCCATAAGGCGCAATGAGTTGACACACGTCGGCTCGGTCTTGAACTGTTACGGGTTACAGACCTGGCTCGGAATTTTTTTCCTCTCATCCATTATCGGCAAAATGTTCAAAATTCTTTTGGGCCGCAATGTGGCTCGGCCAAAAAAAAAGACCATCGTTAGATGGTCATATTGCAAGGATTGAGAAGGTTATTTTCTCTGGAAGCTAAATAGTGTCTTCTCTAATCTTTGTCAACATATTTAATAATAAGGTTTAAAAAAATATTTCAATGATTGTTGGTTCATCATCAAAGCGGCTGTATATACAGTGTAAATCAGTGTTAAGGTTTTGTGAAGCCAAGCAGGGAAGCCAAAATAAGGCCGTCAGGGAGATGAAGTTCCAGTACTCGCTGGAACAATTGTTCGGAATATAGTGAGATGAAACTCTGAAAGTTCTGCTGGCTTTTATGAACAATTTATTTTTATTATTGAACAAACAGCTTTGATCACTCGCTGAGGAATAACAAATGGAAAAAATATGGCTTAAATCTTACGCTCCGGGAGTTCCTGCATCAATAGATCTTGAAGATATCCCTCTGCACATAGCCCTCACCCGAACGGCTACGCGGACCCCAGATAATCCTGCATTGGCCTTTCAAGGCAAAATAGTAAAATATGGTGAATTGGATGCGATGGTGTCACGATTCGCTTCCGCTCTAAAGAATCTGGGTGTTGGTCCTGGTGACAGAGTGGCGTTATTGCTTCCCAACCTTGTCCAGACAGTGGTCGGAATTTATGGAGCGTTCAGGATTGGGGCCGTGGCTGTCCCCAACAACCCACTCTATACCGACAGGGAATTGGAACTACAATTGAAGGATTCGGGCTGCAAATGGATACTGTGTATGGACACCCTGACACCGCGCGTGTTGAAGCTAAGGGAGAAGACTCAGATTCAGACGATAGTATCCTGTCACATTAATGAGTATTTGCCGTTCCCTCTGAAACAACTATTTCCGTACATAAAAAAAGACTTCTATCTTAAGACAACCGGTATGGGTAATGTTTTGGAATTTTCTACCCTTATCAGGAATAGCGAACCTACGACGTCCAACTACCCGGCAAAAATGGAAGATACGGCTGTGATGATATACACCGGCGGAACCACCGGCGTTTCGAAAGGTGTAGAATTAACACACAGAAATCTTACATCAAACTGCCAGCAGGCCCGTGCATGGACTACCGGAGTAATGGGTGACTCTGAAATTGTTCTCGGATGTCTGCCATTCTTCCACTCATACGGTCTGACTGCGGCCATGAACATGTCCATATACTATGGTTGGCTCAATGTTCTGATTCCAAAGCCTGAAGCGCTGGCCATACTTAAAGCCGTTGAAAAGTACGGGGTCACCTTTATTCCAGGTGTGCCGACACTCTTTAACGCGATGATAAACCATCCGGAAACCGGCAAGTTTAACCTGAAGTCAGTGAGAGCGTGCCTATCTGCTGCGGCTCCTCTTCCTTTGGAGATTATCAAGGGGTTTCAGGAAGTCACCGGAATACAAATATCCGAAGCTTACGGTCTGACTGAAACGTCACCATGCACACATGCCATTCCTTTTGGTGGCAAGGTGAAGCCAGGTTGCATAGGGTTGCCGATTCCGAACACTGAAGCCAAACTCGTAGACATGGATAATCCCGACATCGAAGTACTTGAGTTTGGTAAACCAGGTGAACTT
>CALDNG010000261.1 GCA_937915285.1 uncultured Desulfomonile sp.
CGCTGCTTCTATTAGTTTTAGGTTCAGGTTCAAGCCATTGCGGTTTAGAGTTTTAGCCAAACGCAGCGCTGTTTGGGCCACCTTTTTCGAGTGGCTGACCAGTCTGGAGTCTGCGCCGAAAGATTCGACAAGTAATTCCATGCATTGTGAAGCAGTCGGGATGTCCCTTTCCTCGAAGGAGACAGCTGTGTCCCCATTTTCGGAGAAATGCGCATCAACACCTGACTGTAATCGTTTTTGTCTTATCAATGTCAATAACAACATCCCCTCAAGTGTTTGTCTAAGGTTGCACCCAGCCCATTATTTCGAGGTTCCTGAATCACGTCTTACGTCTTGGATGGCACGTTTAATTGCGGTCGACACCGGCTTGTCTACCGCTCCAGCGTACACTGAACCTAACGACAGGACTCCATCAACTACGGCATTGCTCACAGACGAATTATCGAGCAATCTGAGTCGGACTTCCTGTAGAACGCTTTTGTCGGCGCCTTCTTTCAGTTCCACCATGAAGTCAAGTTGGTCAGAATTGTCTCCGTTGCTCAGGATTGCCCTGTAATCGATGACCTCATCGAGGCCCAATATTGAATCGTCTAATTCGTAAATCCCCAGCCAGTGATTCTTGCCCAGTTTTATGATGTCATTTACCCGAGCCCTTATTTTCTCAAGCCGTCTCAGTTCTGAGCCGCACTGGCAAATCCCTGGAACTATTCGAGACAGGTCTGATGTTTTGTAGCGAATTAGGGGCATGGCCTCCCTGTTCAATGTTGTAAATACCACTTCACCCATGCAGCCCGGCTCCAATATTTCACCGGTCGCAGGATCGGCTATTTCAAAATAGAGGTCCGATTCGGTCAGATGATATCCGCTGCGAGCCTCGCATTCGAGGCCCCCCAAAAAACCCATCTCCGTAGAGCCGTAATGCCCAAATACCCGGCACTCCCATTGCCGTTCTATCGATGTCAAAACGGTTGGTGTAATGTAATCGGAAGTTAGCAAAACACTCTTGACGCTATTTGAGTGAATACCGGAACCAACTCCATGACGAACCAGGGACAGAATATTGGCTGGAATCCCTACTATAACATCTGGTTCATTTCGGCTAATTTCACTCATGGCATGGACAGGATCACGAACCAGATCATACACCCAACCTGTAGCAGGAATTCTCTCCAGAGAGCGAGTCAACAAATCGCCAATGCTGTCAGGCCGTTCACCGGGCATCATTATCATCACATTCTGGTTTGCCGCAGTGAACGTGGTCATTCCGTGGTGAAAGAAATCAATGATTCGTTCCATGTCATTGCCTGAAAAATAGATTCTCCTGGCATTCGATGAAAGAGTTGATGTCAAGGGGGTGAAAACACGCTCTACCAGACTTTGTGAAACGCAAAGGAATTGTGAATTATGTTCCTCAAGGTCATGAGAGGTGGTGAATGGAAGTCTGGAAATATCCCTGAGCAAATTGAAAGACTCTATGTTGAAGCAGGAGAAGGCCTTTTTGTAAAAAGCGCTCGAGGAACTGGAGTAGGATATCGTATGCTTGAGTCTTTCCAGTTGATAAGATTGAAGATCTTTTAGGGAAAGTTGGGTGGCGCGGCATCCTGATGAAATTCTTTTAGCAGTCCAGCGATCAAGTGGGGTTATTCTCATCTCCTAACCTCCACCCCTATAAAGATAATGGCCGTCTGCACTGGTAAGATTGTAGGCGCAAAAAGGAACTATTTTTCCAGATTCTGCGACCACATGTATGCAACATTCCCTCAGACGATTTAGGTCCAGGTTCCAGACATCCTGAAAAGCCATTGCCGAGATACACAAAAGATGCGTTCGAGATCGAGAGAGCAACGTTTCCCAATATCCAAAATTGATTCCACATTCTGCACCGGTGTCTTCCTGTAGACTTCTTTGTGACCAGTTCCTTGAGACAAACTCTCGAGCCTTTTTGGCTCCTGTCTCCGCTAGTTCGGGTTCAGTTAGTCTTTTGAAAGAATCGATTCTGGTCAGGGGAGCCAGCTCGCCATTTGGCATGAGCACAAAATTTCCGTGGAAGGAGCACATCGAATTCTCACATCCTGGTGGAAGAAAATTTTCCATTCTGATGGCCCCTGAAGTCTGAACTTCGATCATCTTCATAAGCTCTGGAAGGGTTAGACGCTCGTCACAGTGAGTTCCTGACGGATACCTGCCAAAATAACTGACTGGCTGGAAATGAACCCCCCTTACCACTTCAAGCCGTTCGGCAGCAAATCGGAGTATGTTTCCAACGTCATCAGTGTTTACTCCGGGAACCAGTGTAGGGACCAGCGTCACACCGAGCCCGTTTTGCTCACAATTTCGTATCGCTTCCAATTTGTCGTCATATATGTCCCTGCCCCTCAAATTTAGGTAAATCTCTGGGCTGGTTCCGTCGAATTGCAGAAAAACTGAAGAGAGACCGGCTGCTTTGAGACTGCTCGCGTAATCCTTGTCAAACGCCAATCTTAGTCCGTTTGTGTTGAGTTGTATGAAATCAAATCCGAGCTGTTTTCCAATTGCGATGACCTCAGTAAGATCATCTCGCATCGTGGGCTCGCCTCCGGAAAGTTGAACATTGCAAACTCTTCCAGACGAAAGCAGTGTCTCATACCATTTGCGAATGGTCGACAATTCCGGGTCTATAGAAGGGGTTGGGACTGAGTTTGCAAAGCAATAGGCGCAATTGAGATTGCATCTTTTCGTGACTTCGAGCAGGGCAGTGCAGGTCTGCTGAGCATGTTGGGGACATAAGCCGCAGTCAAACGGACATCCATTTTCAGTAATTGTGTTGGGAGCAGGATTGGAATAGGGTATTTTCACTCTCAGCCAGTCCGTAAGTGACGGCTGTCCTCTCCAGACCACGGTTGCGTAATCGCCATGCGCCGGACACGTTTTCGACAAATAAACCTCATGTCCCACTAACAGCAATTCCGCCGGTATTTTTGACAAACATTGAGGACAAAGACTTTCAGTGAGTGAAATTCGTTGACCTTGCTTGCTGTTCATAATTTGCTCTCGGACATGTCGAACCCATTGCTGTCGAGCAAGGATTTCACTTTTTCATAGGTTTTTGTAACAATCGTCGGGCACCTCAACTTCTGGTTTTCCGGATGGTCGTCGAGAATGGTGGAGCAGTTAATCCCTCCGTAACAACCCGCAAATTCATTTGAAAACCATTCATGCAAATCTGAAATCATCAGGTTAAGCCTTGGGTCGTCCTCTTCTTCGGGTAGGGCTCTGCCTGCGTAAAGTGCCAGTAAGCAGGCTCCACCGGTTAAAGATCCGCATACATCGCCGCAGAATCCTATTCCTCCGGCAAGACCCTGCATTGCCCTTACAAGGTCGTCGTTCTTTTTGCCCTGGGCGCCCAGGCCCATGAGGATAAGAATTTGACTGCAATGAAAACCTTGGCTGGACAACTCCAGCATTTGAAGCAATTCATCCATTATTTGTGACCCTGCGCAGGCCCATTTCGCCTGAATGAATCTGTTTTAGAGGCCAACAGCATGTAATAGCCCGGTTTAGCCTTTCTCATCGATTGCTCGAAAACCTGCAAACCATCACAATCTGCCAACATTTGGCGCCAAAAAAGTTCCATGGACCCATACATCAGGATAAGCCGGACAGCGAAGTCCTTTAAAATTCTCGAATGATCTTCCCAAACCGAAATTCCGAAACCGGATTGCTCAAGCAGGTCTAAGATTTGATCTTTTGATTTTGCTCCTTTGAAGCAACATTCTGACCCTATACTGTCCCCCAACTCAATTTCAGGGAACTGCCTGAGGTAAACATCGGTCACTATGAGTTTACCCCCTTTTTTGAGGATGCGGTTCAATTCGGCCATCACGGCGTTCGAATAAGAGACTAAAGAAAGACTGCACTCGACCAACACTGCGTCAAGCGAATCATCCCTAAAAGGTAATTCATGGAAATCCCCCCTGATTAGACTATCTGACGAAGTCATTTCCGAAGAAAGTCCCAACATTTTTTCCGATTTGTCGAGGCCGAATGCGTTGATATCCGCATGGTTCAACCGAACATATTCCAGCGAAGCCCCTGCTCCGCAGCCCAAGTCCACCATAGTGGATCCCGGAGACAATTCTGCAAGTTCAAATGACCTTCTGGTCAACGCCAGGCCACCAGGCCGGGTCCCTTCAGCCGCCCATCCCATCGAGGCCAATTCCTCATAGACTTTGACAGCAGAATTGATTACAGAATCCATTACTTGTCTTCCAACAACCTTTCAATTTCTGCCATCTTTGTTAGAGCAAGTTGTTCCGGAATGAATACCTGACCGCATTTGGAACAGACTGGAAGATCTACCGGATATCCGCTACCCATATAGCGGACTTCTACCTGCGTGAAGGTCAATGCGATTCCGCATGAGGCGCATTCCCACTGGCCTAGTTCATCTTTGCCAACATACCCGCTCACTATCTGTTCTCCTCCACGACCTGCATTCGGTGACTGTAAGCCCCATGGACCTCAAAGCCATCGTCTTTGGCAGAGTACTCAACCCAGTACGTCACCTTGGATGGGGCGTGATGAGCAAGGAAATGTCCATTCGATCTGTTTAGAAGTTTACGTCCGGACTTCTCAGCATGGTCAATCACCTGTCTGACGTCGTCATCCAGAATCATTCTACTGGATAGAATGTCGCGGACTTCTCCTGATAAGTACAGTTTGATCCTAGTGTTTTCTCGAGGACTACTCACGGTTTCTCCCCATAGCCTATCCAGTAGTGAGCGTTTAAGAAACTTGCGCCTGTTTCGTATCGTCGAGTAATCAACCGGTATTTTGCCATTTTCGACAACCCCGGTTGATCCGAATATTATTTCGAGCATGTGAAACGTTTTTTTTCCCTGTGCCCTGAAATGGTCCTGACAGACGGCACAGTAAGCTATGTAATCGTTGAGACTTGAAAATGCCCTCCTGTCGGCTACCCGTTCGGAAAGTTCCCGGTTTGCAAAGCTCATCAAACCACCGTAACCGCAACATTCGGTCAAATTGCGGTTCAAAGGA
>CALDNG010000262.1 GCA_937915285.1 uncultured Desulfomonile sp.
ACACATCCATGACAAGGTTCATGTCGTGCTCTACCATCATGATAGTTATTTTCAGTTCGTCCCGGATATCCCGAATCCAGAACATCATGTCCCTTTTTTCTTCCTGGTTCATGCCCGCAGTCGGCTCGTCAAGCAAAAGCAGTTTGGGCTCCATGGCCAGCGCCCGTCCAAGCTCCACGAGTTTCCTGATGCCGTATGGCAGGGCAACCACCGGCGTGTCACGATAGGCCTCAATCTCGAGAAATTCTATGATGCGCTCTACCCTCTCACGATGAGCTATCTCCTCGCGGGCAGCCGGGAAATGCTTCGAAAAAAACAAAGCCCCTGAAAACACTCCAGTTTTCATGTGAATATGGCGGCCGAGCAACAAATTGTCCATGGTGGACAAATGACTGAAAAGCTCAATGTTCTG
The DNA here is from genome assembly GCA_937915285.1 of uncultured Desulfomonile sp. Lineage (GTDB taxonomy): Bacteria > Desulfobacterota > Desulfomonilia > Desulfomonilales > Desulfomonilaceae > CAITZA01. The sequence goes on from CALDNG010000262.1 coordinate 413, forward strand.
AAAGGTCCTGGCTATACCGAGCGCCGCAGCCCGTGATGACTTCTGACCGGTGATATCCTGGTCACGGAAGGTCACCCTTCCCTGTGTGGGCCTGTAAATCCCGCTGATGCAGTTGAATATGGTGGTCTTGCCCGCTCCATTGGGCCCGATGATAGAGAATATACGGCCTTCCTCAACATCGAAGCTCACACCGTGAAGGGCCACAAGACCACCGAATGATATCCACAGATCTTTTATTGAAAGAAGAGGCATTAGTATGAACTTGAGTCCTTATTTTCCCTTGTAGGTAAGCCAGTCCGAGATTTTGACAGCATTGCCGTCAGGACCGCATTTTGCCAGATACACGGACTTCATTCCCTGACGGTCCTCTGGAGTGAACGTGCAGTCATGTCCGAGCCAGTCGTTCCAGTTGCGGATAGTCTCCATGGCCTTGACAAAAGTCTCAGGGTTCAGATCCCTTCCTGCCCTTTTGAGGCCCTCGACCATCGGCTCGACAAAAACAAACCCGGCCAGAAAGAAAATCCCTGTGTATTGCTCACTAGGGGCGAACTTCTTCTGGGCTTCCATATACTTTTTGGCCAATGGACTCTCTGTGCTGAGGAAGTTGGCGTAGACGACCCCGTTCCAGAGTCCTTTTGTGAGCTTGAACATTAGCGGGGCGTCTGACAGGGTAGAACTGGCGACCCACTGCGGCTCATAGCCAATGGCCTTTGCCTGCCCGAGTATCATCGCTGCGTGTTTGGGAAGTATCCACAGTATGACTGCGTCAGCGCCGCTCTCCTTGAGTTTCAACGCATGCGACTTGAGATCCGAATCAGTAACCTCCACAGGAATCTCGGCAACCAGCTTCATGCCAGCCTTGTCGACATACTCCTTGACTCCCTCCATGCCTTCCTTGCCGTAATCGTCATTCTGGTAGAAAATGGCTATTTTCTTTTTATCCAGCTTTTCAACAGTGTATTGGGTTAGGAGAAAGGCCTCATTGGAATATCTGGGGTAAACGGCAAACAGATATTTCTGGAGGGGCTGGGTCCAGTGTTTGGAGCCTGTGGACGGACCAACCCATGGGACCTTGTTTTCCATCAAATAATCACGGGCCGCCATTCCGGTGGATGTGCCAACCCCGGAAGCCACCCCGAAAACCCCGATGCTCTCGACGAATTCCTTGGCAATTGCCTTGGTCTTGGCGGGCTGATAGCCATCATCCCGCAGGAAGTACTTTATTTTTCGACCGTGTATTCCACCTTCTTCGTTAACCAGGTCGAAATAGACTCCGGTGCCCCGGGCCACCGCTCCCCATAACGCAGCCGGACCCGTCTGAGGTCCCCACTGACCAATCAGTATCTCGGTGTCAGTCACTCCCCTGACCGGGTCAGCGCCCAATACCGTCGCAGGACACACGGTTACAAGACAGGCCAAAAGAGCAAGATAAAACACTGAAGACAGCCTTCTCATTCGATAACCTCCCGAAAAAGAGTTAGGGCCGGTTCCCCGGCGGATTTGCGTTGACAGGTAATTTCAGGTTTCCCGGCTATCAGGGGGCGGCTTCCATTACCGCCATGCCATGCGTCCATAAATCAATGATTATAGGGCTTTCAGCCTTTAAGCCACTTGCCGTTCTCTTTGAGAAAGATGAAAATGTTATTGTGTTCAGACTCTTTTCCGTCCTTTGATTTAAGCCTGACCCTAACCTTGACGGCTGCGAGTTTTTCTACCCCGGGCAGAACAGTAGTATCGTTGTTTTCCATTACCTCGGATACTTCCACTACATCGTAATCCTTAACCGCCAAATCTGCCTTGGACTGAATTGCGACATAGTCGTCGTAGCTGTATTGCCTCTTAAAAACCGATGAAGGGGCCAGGGCATTCCATATTGCCTTCGTATCGCCTGACATTTCCGCCTCGAAATATGCCCGGGCTTCACTTATTATTGCAGCCTTTTCAGCCTCAGCTTCATCAGCCGATCCCAAACCGGGGAAAAAGACAGTCAGGATTGCGATGATACAGGCAAATTTGAATGCGAGGCCAAAATATGCTCTCAACAACATCTCGCGCCTGCCTTCATACTTTCTTTTCGTAATGCCTGACAAACAGCCCTGATGGCCTTACGCAAAGGATCATCACTATCACTGCGAAGGCGACCACCGACTTGAATTCCAGGGACACATACCCGCCAAAGAAGTTTTCGATCAGCCCCAGGATGTATGCGCCGATGGCAGCCCCAGGAAGGCTTGTCATGCCTCCCAGCACAGCCCCTGCAAATCCTTTGAGCATGGGATCGAGCATCATGTTGGGATCAAGGGTGGCTATCGGCGCGATCAACATGCCGGCCCCCGCTCCAGTGGATGAACTCAACCCCCAGGTGAATGTCATTATCCTTCTTGTCGGAATGCCCATAGCCTTTGCGGCAAACGGGTTCTGCTGGACGGCCTTCATGGCTGTGCCCATCTTGGTGAAACGGAAAAAGGCGAAAAGCATTAGCGTTATGGCAAGGCTCGCCACGATCGTCCATAAATTGACTTCCGTAATCCTTATGGCGCCGAATGTGAACCCGCTGTATTCAGAGAAAGGTATGGGGAACGGATTCTGGTTTGCGCCCCATTTCCAGCCTGCCAGGCCATACAGTATCATCTCTGCGCCCAGCGTTATCACTATGGATCCAAGAATCCCCGGGTTGTCGGCAGGACGTAGGAAGGATATCTCCAGCACTAAGCCCAAAAGGAACGCGAACACAAGCGTCAGGGCCGCTGCGACCCAGAAACCGGCCCCATAACCATCCATGATGGTGAAGGCGATGAATGTCGATATCATCGCCATCTCGCCCTGCGCAAAGTTGGGCACTTCCGAGGTCTTGTAGATTATCACCATGGACAGGGCCACCAGCGCATAGCACGCCCCTATGGATACGCCACCTACAAACAGGTCAAAGAATAGATTCATCCAGGCACCTTTTTAGAAAGGCCACATCTTCCAGTATCGTTTGAATCGAAGGTAGATTCCGTTCACACCGTAAGGCTCGAAAATGACTATTGCGATCATGATTGACCCAATGATTATGCTCTGAATGTTGGGCAATCCCTCTGGAGTGAAATAGCTCCTGGACAAATCCAGAAGCAAGGGACCAATGATAGGAGCCTCCTGGATCACCTGAAGCTTTATCTGCAGGTATGTCAGCAGGGCTGCCCCGAGGATTGAACCCATGATTGACCCGAGCCCACCCACTATGATCATGGCAAGAAAGGTTATCGAAAGGATCAGGTTGAAGCTGCCCGCGCTCACATGCTCAAGCGCAAAGGCCATCAATGCCCCGGCGACTCCCGCATAGAATGCGCTAACAGCAAAAGAAAGTGTCTTGTATTTCAGAACATTTATTCCCATGGCCTCTGCCGCTATCTCACTGTCCCTGATAGCCCTGAAAGCCCTTCCAACACGGGTCTTCATCAGGTTCACTGCCGCAACGGTCATCATAAAGGCCACGGCTATTATCACCGCGTACTGTTGGGAACTGGTATTGGCGACAAACGGACCGAGCGACATCTTGGGAGCCTCCAGCCCCATGTGTCCGCCGGTGAATTCAGAGTGGCTTATGATCTGGGTAACAGCCATGCCAAAACCCAGTGTGGCAATAGCAAGGTAAGGGCCCTCAAGTCGTAGAGACGGCAACCCAAGCAAGAAACCAAATCCCGCCGAAACAAAACCCGCAACAGGAAGAGCCACTACAAATGGAAGACCCAGCTTGAGCATTGAAAGCACACACGCATAGGCGCCAATAGCAAAAAACCCGGCGTGTCCTAGTGATATCTGACCGGTATAACCCACAAGGATGTTCAACCCTATTGCCACTATGGAATTGATAGCAATCAGGTTGATCAGATAAAGGTTGTAATCACCGATTATGAAAGGGGTGGCAATAAAAAGGCAAACCAGCAGGATCAGACCAAAAAGCGAAGTCCAGGTCCTACAGAGTTCTATATCTTCGTAGTAGCCTCTCTTCATGTCCATAGGCAATACCCTACCAAAAAGGCCAATAGTGACATCCGAGGTCTAAGAAACCGAACTGATATTTTTTTAAAAGGAATTCATTCAGATGAACAAGCGCGATAATCCCATTCGTAACACAGGCCTCTGAACACTGTCAACATTTACCGTGGAGTAAGCTGTATTTTGACTCATGGCCCAGCAGCGAAAGGTCATCTGGTGGTTGAGATTTTGTTCAGCGCTTCCACCAGTTTGGCCCCAGCAGGTGATAGATCGCCTACACCCTTGAAGAATAGGTCGATTATTGAAACATCCGAACCGTAGTATTTCTCGTTGGCGTCCCAATCCAGCTCTATGATGCCTCCGCTAATGGCCACTCCCATGAAGAGCCCCTTGGCGCGTGAGTATGAGAGAATATTGGCTGTCAGCGCCAGGTCAGTGGCGGCCGAGGCGTCACGTCCTATGGGGCCTGCCGCAACGGAAGCGTCGACCCCGACTGTAAATCTGTCCTTGAAAAGCCCCTTCAGACTCATTTCACTCATCACCAGCAGTATGAGGTCCGTTGTCTGAACCCCCATCTGCCAGCCTACACTCGCCCCATACATGCTGAAAAAGGCAGGCGGACCCCACTTCAGGGCGCCTGGGTCTTTTCTCAAGGCCACTCCCTTGCCATACTGACCGCCCAGCCCAAGCCCAACCTTGAGCACCGAAGGGAATATGATTATGGCGGTTGATCGGCGCAAAAGATCTTTTGGAATACTGGCGTCCGGAGCATCCATGATCTCCCTGATGCAGGCGGCGCTCTGCAAGAGCCTGTTCTCCAGTTCAGCAGTCTGACCGGCAAAACATATCATCGTATCAGTAATTGCAAGCGTCAGCAAAAGACTCAATAAGGTCGCCCTGATAAACATCGGAAGTCCTTTCGTTGATCCCGGACGCAGGGTTGTCCATGTATAAACCCGATTATACAGCATAACGTCCTCTAAATGTCCATCAGTCCAAGTCTTTACGCAAACCGGAACAATCCGTTTTAGCTTGACTTTGAAATTGTGCGCAGTTATCCGTTATACTACCTTTTTTTAACTGTTTCCCCCACAGTACATTCAAGACAGGAGTCCGGCATGAAAAAAATGTCGCTTGCGGTGTTTTTGGCGTTCAGCGTTTTTTACCTATGCGCTGGTTGGGCATTCTCCTCTGATGGGCCGATCAAGGTGGGGGTGGTTTTGCCCTTGACAGGTGACCAGGCCAAGTTTGGGGAACTCCAGAAGAACTCCTTCCTGATGGGGCTTGAGGAAATAAATAACGCCGGTGGGGTTAAGGGCAGACAGATTGAATTAATAATCGAAGACGACATGTCCAGGCCCGAGACAGGCCGCTCGGCCATTGAGAAGCTAATATCTCAGGACAATGTTGTCGCCATCACGGGTGGTTACTCGTCTGCAGTGACCTTTGCGATGGGGGCAATCTCCCAGCAGCGCAAAGTCCCTTTCCTGGTCACAACTGCGGCTGCCGACAAAATAACCGAGCAGGGCTGGGATTACGTGTTTCGTCTGAACCCTCCGGTCAGTGAATATCCCAAAGCTCTGTATTCCTTCCTTAATGAGATAGTAAAACCCAAGAACGTGGCTATCCTGCATGAAAACACGCTTTTCGGGCAATCAGGAGCCAAGGACTTTTCCGAGCAGTCCGAAAAGTTCGGTATCCGGGTTCTGATCAATGAAGGTTATGAATCAGGGGCCAAGGATTTCAGGCCCATGCTGATTAAAGTCAAGTCCGCCAAACCGGATTTTGTTTATATGATCTCCTACGTCGTAGACGCATCCCTCTTGATGCAGCAGGCCCGTGAGATGAATTTCAATACGCGGCTGTTTGCAGGCTCGGGGGCCGGGTTTACTCTACCCGAATTCGCAAGAAAT
>CALDNG010000263.1 GCA_937915285.1 uncultured Desulfomonile sp.
ATAATCAAGGCTACACCGGTAAAATATACAATTCTCAACCATGGCATAGGCTATGTCAGGATCATCAACTTCCAGAAAACTACCAGGGAGGAAGTTGAGAAAGCCATGAGATCCCTCCTGCATAGCGCTGGTGGCGAATTGTCGGGATTGATCATCGATTTGAGGGACAATCCCGGAGGATTGTTCGCAGAAGCGATTCGAGTGGCGGAATTGTTCGTCAGGGCCGGGGTCATAACATCGCTTCAGGGTAAGGATTCCAGATTCAGCAGGGTGTTCAGCGTGAACCGGGATGGCCCTTTTTCAGGGATGCCTATCGTGGTCCTTATCAACAAAGGCTCTGCAAGCGCTTCTGAGGTTCTCACAGGAGCTTTGCTTTCAAACCCAAAGGTTCTGGTTATGGGGGAGCGCAGTTTTGGAAAAGCCTCAGTCCAAAACGTCTTCCCACTCTCCGGATCAATGGCTCTAAGGCTGACCACGGCCCATTATTTCACTTCAGATGGTCGTGATATAGAAGGAAAAGGTCTTGAACCGGACATCCCATTGACTGATTACCCGATAACAGGTCAGGACAAGACCAGGAATGTCGACATTAATGAAATCCTGAGAGACCCGGAAGTGAACATGGCTGTCAACAGACTAATATCACCAAATTTTCCAATAGAATTGGTATTTTCTAATCTTTTCTAAAATCTATTTCATACAATTTTATTTTAACAATTTTATCCCACATAACAAATCAATATGTTTACATTTTATTCTTGATTTTATAACGCTTTTTGTGTATGGTTTGCTTGCCTTTGAAAGAAAAGGTGTATTGTTTGTTTATTTTAGTTTGGTTTAAATCCAAGGAGGTTAACGGGGCAATGAGCTTGCCGGCAGGCCATGCGAGACGTCTGTTCCTGGGATTCACTTGCTCTATCATGTTTCTGGTGATTTTTGCGGTGCTTGTGGCCTATAATACTGAAGCAGAATCATCCAGTTACGTAAAATCAACGGTAGATGACTATCCTCTTACGATAGGTATATATACCGCCAACCCGGAAGAGACGATCACTTTCTACAGAAAGCTGGGATTCCGATCATCGGAGGGTCTTTCCAAGGGATTGGACGTGTTTTCTATGGAGAAAGAGGGAACTCCCTACAAGCTTGACATACTCCACAATCGTTCGGTGAGTAAGGCTGAACTTTCAGGTGGAGTTTCTGGAATGAGCTTTAGGGTTAACGATCTGTCTGAGTCGGTAAAAGAGCTTCAGTCGAAGGGGCTCAGATTTGTGGAGACAGATGGTCTGAGGGACGGGGTAAATTACGCCTCCCTGAACGATCCCAATGGCATCAGCATCAAACTCTTTCAACCCTAGTCAACACATTTAGCCAGCGCAGTAATTCGGAGACGAGCCTGATTTATCAGGCTCGTTCCAGTTCTAGGATCATTCGTACATGTTCAATTCTTTCCTGACCTTGTCCAAATCCGAATTTTCGAGTCTAAAGGGAAAATTTCTTATGTCATTGCCCGGTTTCTCATTTCCATACGGCCTATTGCAGGCTGTCTTTCCGTCAAAGCCCGGACAGCCGGAGGTTTCAAAAGCCTCTCCTGATTCTAGACATTGATTGAGCTGGATTTCGCTAATTCCAAAATTTACTATTCTATCACGCTCGTCGAATTCCATTTTGGCAACTTCTGACATGTCATTGTCAATCAGCCAGCGAGCTAGCTGAATCCGTCGGTAAACCGACATGGGCGGCGAAGGTGTAGATTCCATTCTTGATCCTTTCTCAGGGAAAAATGAGAAAAGATGTGTAAAACCGCCCGATTGACGCGCCCGATTTATCGTGAGGACCATTTCTTTTTCTGTTTCACCCAGTCCACAGATCAAATGAACTCCTGACATACCTTTACCAAAGATATTCAGACTCTCTTCATAGACCCTCCAATAAGTATTCCAGTTGTGAGGCCCGTGAACTGCTTTGCCCCTGAGTTGGTCGAACAGTTCCCTGGTTGCGCAGTCGATGGCTACCCCAATCCGGTCTGCGCCGGCTTCTTTTAACTCTTTAAGATCATTCTTTTTAAGCACTGTCGGAGATATCAGTAAAGAAACCATCTTATCAGTGTTGGCGACTATTTTTTGGCATATATCAATAGTGTCCTGCACACTCCGGGGATGTGTGATCATGGATATACACACCCTGCCAACCCTATCGGAAGTATTTTTTACGGCCTCAATTACATCGTCTGTTCTGAAGGTTTTCCAAGGTACCCTGATGAAACTTCCGCCTGTTTTTACACGGTCTTTCTCACCTGCCAGACCACAAAACGAACAATTCGCCCTGCATCCGTCGGAGTAAGTTAGCAGCAGATTGATACATCCCAGGCTGGCATTTCGGTAAAACCAGCCACCAGTGAATTTCAGGGTCATGGCCGCAGCCAAAGATAGCCTGACATACTCGGGGCTATTATTGACGCCAGATTCAACGGTCATTGAGGCAGCCGAATTCATATTTTTTCCCTCGTCCTTTGTTGGGGTTTCTTGACGATTTTCAAAACACTTGCTTGATTGCGCCATCTTTGGGTTTTCCGGTTAGTTCGCAGAACAACATGAGCTTTCGAATTTTAATTCCAACCCCCTGGACCTGGCAAGTTCCAGGGCCTTGTCCGAGGCCACGGCTATTGAATTTATACCAGCCTTTACAGCAATCATATCTACACGCTCCCTGTATTTTCCGCCCGGCCTTGCGCATCCTAGAGAGGCGAGTACGCTTGGCATTGCGGATCTCGCTTCTATGAGGAATTTCCCCACTTCCGCGGGAGCCGGAGGGGTGATTTTTTCCATTGGAGTCTGCTTCATAGGATTCAAAACAACCACCACGTATTTTCGCAACGGATAACGTTTAATTATGTCGAGAGCGTCATATTCGCCAACGATCCTTCCGAAATGGATTCCTATTATGATGTGCGGGGCTATCTCTATTCCGACTTCGGATAACGCGTCCATGGTTTGAACTATTGAAGTAACCCCATTGTTGAGGTGATAAACTCCCCTGGCCGTTTTGTCCGAGCCTACGACATCCACAAGAGCCTGATCCACACCGGACTTCTTCAAGAGCCTAGCCGTTTTTGCGTCTAGTTGACCAGGGTGAATTGACACCTTGAGATTTGTACTGTTTTTGATTTCTGAAATTGTATCAGCAAAAATATCCCACGGCAAAAGTCCCTCGGCATTACAGGCTCCCGTGACAAGTATCCCGATGTCGCCCCTTTTTTGAGCAGACAGGGCGTATTCCAGCAAAGTTTCTGGAGTTTGCGCCTTCGGCATTGACCGAAGCAAAAGTCCCTTGCAATGCTCACAGTTCAGGGCACATTCCTCTGCCGTTACGGAAACAGCCTGATATTTGCCTCTTATCCCGTTATACACAAACATCCCCGGCGCATATACCGTCAGGGCGTTGCCGTGATGTGATCGGGAGAGGCTCCAGGCCCCACTGTATTCGTCACTTATCATGTCACCTATTCCGAACCCTTTTTCGATAACCCCTGAAAGCAATCCACGTTTCAGAACAAATAGAATCCATGTCCGTTCCGCTCCACAAATCGGTCATGAGTCTTCGCTTGTCCCTGGCGTGATTCAATACCCCCGAGTAAAGCTCACGGATATTTGTTTCGTAATTTTTCAACAGATTCATATCATTGGCTTCTATGGCATCCACCGCTGCATTGCCCGCCAGTTCCCCCGAAACCATTGCCTGCGGAACCCCAGCGCCTGTTATTGGATGGGTCAAGCCGGCGGCATCCCCGACTAGCGCCACATTTCGGTCAACAAGTTGGTTTCTCAATCCAGAAACAGGGATCAGGCCTTTGGATCTTGAAAAAATACCGGGTTTAATCAATCCCCGGTCCCTGAACAGACCGGAAAAAAAATCCAGTAGCTCGATTGGGCGGCTTTCTTTGATCGGGAACATGCCCAAACCCAGGTTAGCCGAAAGACCCTTGGGAAACAACCAGCCGTAACCGTAAGTGATTGCTTTACTAAAAAAAATTATTGTTCGATCCAGTCTTTTTACCAAGGGGGCCTGACACTGAACCCCAACCAGGAAATCCGGTCTCACCGGAGATATTCTTTGAGCTATTCCGGAATTGGGGCCGTCGGCTGCGATTATCACAGTAGACTCTACGGTAATCTCATGGCTCCGGTATTTTATTATTGACCTTCTTCCATCAAATCTATCCAGTTTTGCCCCGCTAATTACTACTGCGCCTTTCTGGGCAGCCCTTTTCGCAAGATCAAGATCCAGTAATTGCCGGTCAATCATATAACCGGGTGATGGTGTCAAGATTTCCGCAGCAGAAGTTTCCTTGGGGCCTGAAAGGGCCTGTCCTTCGATATCCACCGTCACGGTTATGTTGGCGCCAAATTCGTGAAGAATTCTGGGCCTGACAGTGTCACGATGTGATACATCATCATTAAATACCAGCGTCTGCATTGAGTCGACCCGCTGTTGGACTATGCGCCGGGCTAGATCGAACTCGGTAAGTAGCCTTTCAGGAATGAACTCCCCGCAATGCGGTCTTTCTCCAATGCTCTTTTTTTTGTCAATAAGCAGAACACTCAACCCCCGCCTGGCCACGGTATTTGCGGCCATGGAACCGGCAGGCCCCGCGCCCACAACAAGCACATCGTATTTAAATGTCTTTGGATTCATGCAAACGCCTGAGAGTTTTCTCGATCAGTTCCATGTTTAAGAAAGTTTTGTTGTCGAATCGTCCCTTATAGGCCATGGAACCCTTGCCCAGATCGTAACACGTTGTCGAATCAAGGTTTATCAATATGCCAGCGGCATCAAGTCCCATCATTTCTGCCTGATGTTTCGAAAAGAAAGCTTCACAGCAGGATCCAACATAAATTCCTTCCTTTCCTACGCACCTCGATTGAATGGTTTCCATCAGATGCTCAAAACTCTGAACTGTCAGAGGCTCGAGGTCGTATTTCCTTGCGACTTGATGACAGGTTCCTATTTCACATTCGCCGCATTCTGAGCATCCCGGGATGTCCCTAAAATCGCAATCCAGATTTTTCGAACAATATGGCAGCAAAAGCCATTTTGGGACCTTATGGTCCATCTCCTCAGGGTCCATGTTCACGAAAAACAGTTCGTTGGCGTCGTTCAGAGTTATCGGACCGTTGACTATCTTGAGGCGTTGTGCGGCTTCTGCAATTGCTTCGGCCATTTCAACTGGTTTAACCCCCAGGATCTTTCCGTCATAGGATTTGAAGAAATCCATCACTGATTTGAAGATCGTGTCCTTGTCGGGTTTTAGACCGGTCAGGCTTGCCTCGAGGTCCCTTGGTAGCCTCGACGGAATGGCAAAGAAATCCCCGACTATGAGCGCCTGCTGTATTCTTTTCCCGCCGGGGCCCAACCATAAGTGAGTCCTGAATGTTCCACCACCTGTTTGTTTTATTGACCTGACAGGGTCTGATTCGTGCCGAGGTCTTGACCTGGAATGGACCCAACTATCACTTTTGTAATAATCCAGTTCATTCTTGAGCCGATCTGATTCAGATACGGTCAATCCTGAGTTAAGTAATCTTATTCCAAGCTGTTTCTCAAATTCAGACGCCAGTGCTGTCTTTATCTCAGAAAGGGATGGCGCAGGGTCAACAAGGTCATTGACAAAACATATCCTGTCCATTAGGGACTCTATTTCCCTTTTTTTAAGTTTTTCAACCGGCACTCTGAGGGCCTTGAGAAATCGGTCGATCTCATTCCTGATCAGAATCGTACCCTGGAACATCATGGCTCCCGAAATTGCGACCCCGCCAGTTCCTGAAACTTTTCTGCCATCTATTTCGATGTCATTTCGCGGCCGAAACTTTGCTTCAACACCAAGCCTTGATATTCCGTCAGCAGCGACTGTGCAGATTCTGGTTAGAATAGACTCGAATTTACCAGAAAAAGGTGGATTGCCAGTTTTCCCGAATATTTCCCAACCAAGCGCTGATTCCTGGAAAAGGATTCCACCCCCTCCTGTAAGCCTCCTGTTTATGTCAATCCCGTTGGCTTCGCAGAATTCACGACGTATTTCCAAATCAACATCCTGATTGTAGCCAACAAGGGCTGCATCGGGTTTAAACTGGAGGAACCGGAAAGTATCTGGCGAGAGCCCCTGGGCAACCTCCTCGAGTATTATCATATCCAGCGCCATGTTTTCTGCGGCTGTCAACAAGCCTGTGTCCAACAGTCGTATTTCTCTCAAAAAATCTACCCCTAAAGTAATTGCGCGTCATTGTACAATTTTAACTCATGAGATTCAGGGCTGTAAACCGGAAAGAGGTATGGAATATCCTGTAACGCGTCGACCAGCTTATGTGGATAGATTATTTTTGGCGCTTTTCTCTCAAAGCCTTGACGTTTGGCCTGGATGGAGCAGCAGATGCGCCAAGAGCCGACCGTTTGGCCGGCTCCTGTGGTTTAGTCAGCTACAGTTTCCGCTTTGAACCGTTTGGCGTGCAGTATTTTTATTTTGCGCCCAGATCAAGGGCAGGGGCTGCGTCGAGGGCTTTGATCACGACATCTGTCAGATCGGGCATTCCCATGGAATAGATCATGGTTTCTTTTAGGAATACAGCACTATATCCTTCGTCTTTTGCGATCTTTTCAATGATTTGCTGAATCTGGTTCATGATGGCGGTCTGAATAGCCTGTTGCTGGGTTGCCAGTTTGCCACGAACCGATTGTTGTTCGGACTGCATTTCCTGATATTTCTGGGTTAGATCATTTTCCAGCTTTTCCTTTTCAGCCGGTTTAAGTGTGTCCTTGCCTTTTTCCAGATCTGCCTCAAGTTTTTTTGCCTCAGTGGTAAGAGCCTCCATCTTGGGGGATCCAGCAGTCTGCATTTTGAGTAACTGCTCTACCGCCACTTTAACCTTGTTGGACTTCGAGGAGACATCGGTAAGATTGATTTGCGCGAATTTACCCGATTGAGCCCAGCCCACGTTTACTGAGGAAACGCATATCGCCAAAACTATTAAAGTAATCAATGAACCGAAAACCATACCTGTTTTTTTCATGCAAAAATCCTTTCTTGAATAATCGCGCCCAAGATACTTCAAAGTTCATTCCGAGTCCATCAAGAAAATTCGGATTTGTTCTTTTCATGCATGACTCTTCTAATGGTTTCAAAAAGTTGTGACCTGGAAATGGGCTTTGATACATAACCGTCCATTCCGGCGTTGAGGCACATCTCCTCATCGCCCTTGACCGCATGGGCGGTCATTGCAACTATCGGAATGTTTCGAAAATGACTCTCATCCATTTGTCTGATTGTTCTCGTTGCCTCCAAACCGTCCATCTCCGGCATTTGAACATCCATGAGAATGATGTCGAACTCCTGTTCGCCCAGCTTGGTAATGGCTTCTTGCCCGTTGTTTGCCAAGATGACTTTATGGCCCTGTTTTTCCAGAATCATCGTAGCCAATTTCTGGTTCACCAGATTATCTTCGGCCAAAAGGATTGTTAACGGTCTGGGTGGCGCCAGACTTTCGATGCTGGGCGACCTGGGTGATTCCACTTCCTGGCGCTGCTCGTAAGGTTTGAGCGCCATCGCTATGGCATGCAACAGATCATTCGAACTCAACGGTTTGCGTAAATATGCCTTAACCCCTAGTTCCATGCACCTATCACAACCGCCAGCAGGATTGGCCGAAGACATCACCACAATGTTGAGGTCCGAGAGAGCAGGAATGTCTCGAACCATCGAGGAAAATTCAAATCCGTCCATACCCGGCATCATTACATCGACTAGAACAATGTCGAATCTATCTCCCTTTTCCAGAGATGAATTGATCATTTCAAGGGCGGTTGAGCCCGAATCAGCAGCGCTCACCAGCATACCCCACTTTGTGAGAGTTTTCTCCAGTATTATCCGGTTGGTGTCGTTGTCATCCACCACCAGAATTTTAACGCTGCGGACCAGATTTAGCTCCTGCTGCCTGGTGGGACTAACTGAAAAAGGCCTTATCCCCATTCGGCATGTGAAATGGAATTCGCTGCCCTTTCCCAATTTACTGTCTACCCATATTTTTCCCTGCATCAATTCAACTAGCTGAGCGGTTATGGCCAGACCTAAACCGGTTCCACCATATTTTCTTGTGGTTGAGGAATCCACCTGGGTAAATGGCCTAAAGATCACCTGTTGTTTTTCATATGGTATGCCTATACCGGTGTCATTGATGTCAAACTTGAGTTCGACCTGTTCATCAATTTTGGATTGCAAACTAACTTTTATTAATATTTCGCCTGCTTCCGTAAATTTTATTGCGTTACCCATAAGGTTGATCAATATCTGGCGTAATCGGCCAAGGTCACCGGTAACAATTTCCGGAACATCTTCATCGACCCAGAGGATCAATTCGAGACGTTTCTGGCTAGCCCGGACTGAAAGTGCCTGTATTATTTCCTGTAGACGACCTCGCAAATCAAAATCACTGTAATCCAGCTCAAGCTTGCCTGCCTCAATCTTTGAAAAATCGAGAATATCGTTGATTATCGAAAGCAGTGACTCAGCCGCATAAAGAACCAGATTCAGGCTGTCCCTCTGCTCCTGAGTCAGGTCAGTATCCAGGGCCAACTGTGTCATCCCTAGTATCCCATTCATCGGGGTTCGGATTTCGTGGCTCATTACTGCCAAGAAATCGCTTTTTGCCCTGTTAGCCTTTTCCGCCGCCTCACGCGCCTTGATCAATTCCGATTCTATAAGCTTGCGTTCGGAAATGTCTCTCACAATTCCTATGAAAGAAACATCATCTCCAAGCTTCATTTCACTGACTGAAATCTCCATGGGAAAGAGGGTTGAGTCTTTCCGCATCCCGAAAAGCTCGCGCGTTTTTCCTATAATTCGATATTCGCCGGTTTCCAGATATCTTCTGATATAGCCGTCATGGAGATCCTTGTGAGGGGCCGGAACGATTATCTTGATATTCTGGCCTACTATTTCACTGGCGCTGTATCCAAAAATTTTTTCTGCAGCCGGATTGAATGTCTGCACTAATCCCTTTTCGTTTATGGTTATGATGGCGTCTATGACATTCTCGACAATTGATCGTATTCGCTGTTCACTCCTGACCAGTTGTTTCTCAGCCAATCGCCTTCTCTGGTCGTTGCGGTAGGCCTGAATGATACTGGCGCAGGTGGCAAGGTAAGGACTTAGAAAATCAATAACACCCTGATCATATCCTCCAGGTCTGTTGGCTATTCCTATCATCCCGACAAATACATCTGCCGCATGGAATGGGAGTCCCAAAAAAGCATTCAAGTCAGGATGACCTTTAGGGAGTCCTCCCCTTCTCGGGTCGTTGAGCGGGTCATTTGCAACGACAGGCTTTCCGGTTGTTATTACATGCCCGAAAAGTGTTTTTAAATTGTGAAATTCGAGACCCTCACTGGAGTACTTCTCGTAAAAAGCTCGGGTCGTCTCGTTCCAGGCTATGTTAGTGACCGCAAAAGTCTTAAGAAACGGCTGACCAGAAGAATCGTTTAGAATTTCACCAATAAATCCATATTCACTCTTTGTGAGTTCCAGGAGCGCATTCAAAAGCTCCTCAAACAATTGACGCGGATCAGGCTGAAAAAAGTATCTGTTCTGAGCTAGAGTCAGGGCGCTGAGAAGTTTATTGCTGTGGAGCAAATCCTGTTCAGCCTTCTTTCGATCAGTAATGTCTTGGCTTATTTTTAGGCAGTTTGAGATCAGGCCGTCCGGGAGTTTTATTGGAGTAAATGACGCAAGTTCCCAATAGGCGTCTTTATGACCTGAATGTCTGGACAATTCACCTGTCCATTCGGAACCCGAACTTATTGTTTTTCTTATGAGAGCGCCTTCGTTATCATACGCAGCGTCAACCTGGTCAATGCTTTTTCCAGCAACCTCAGCAAACTGAAATCCGGTCACTTGCTCGAATTTGGGGTTCACATATTCTATCTTGCCTGCCACGTCGGTAATCATGACTATGTTAGGACTCTGTTCCACCGCCCTGGAGAGTTTGCGCAGTTTGTCCTCGGCGTTAATCCTGTAAGTCAAGTCTCTAAGTGTTCCAGAAGTCCCTTTAACACCCCCTGACTCATCAACAGTTAGACGGGCAAAGACTTCTACCCATCTGTAGCCTCCGGACTTGTGTATGTACCTGATTTCATGGCGGCAATAATCTTTCTGCCTCCTTATCAATGGCTCAAAAAGTTGCTGGTTTTTTTCACGGTCCGCTGGATAGACATAATCCAGGAAGTTGACACCGATGCTTTCCTCTACCGAAAATCCGGTCAGCTCCTCCCATGATGAATTCAAAAAGGTCCAGAGTCCTTCAGCGTCCGTCTGAAAAACTACATCCTTCAAATTGTCCACTACATTTCGATACTGGCTGACACTATCCCTCAAAGCACGTTCAACATTCTCTCTCTGACTAATCTGCTCCTTCAGTTCTTCATTGATTCTAACCAGATCGGATGTTCGCTCTTCTACCCGTATCTCTAGATTACGCTTGGCGCTTTCAAGCTCGGTCTCTGTCTTTTTCCGCTGTGTGGTATCCCTTATTATTCCACCGAAAAAGACCCCTTCAGATGTTTCCCACGTTGAAATCGAAAGTTCGATAGGGAATTCTGAGCCATTTTTGTGAAGCCCGAACAGTTCAAGAAGCATTCCGATTACAGTTGATTTGCCAGTCTGGAGATATCTTTTCATACCAGCCGTGTGGTGGTCACGAAACCTCTCCGGCATGATTTGAGTCAGATTCATGGAAAGGGCTTCTGACTCAGAATAGCCAAACACCTTTTCAGCCGCTGCATTCCAGAAAATGATGTCGCTGTCCTGATCAACAATGATTATTGCTTCAAAGGCGGATAGAGCAATGGATTTGAATTGAAAGATCTGGTTGTCAGGCATGATCAATTCTCATTGATTGTTAGTTATCAAACAATTCCGACATATTGGAATCAGTGATCGGGATTTGAGGACATGACACCATCGATAGTGTCAGGATATTGATGAGAAAGTATCAGATCGATCCCCGGTCTCGAAATAAACCTTATTTATGAATATTGTACTTTTAAAATCTAATCGTTGAAAGAAAAAAATATATGCAACCCGATAAATAGTTACTGAATAGTGTTGACTGAAAGTTTTCTTACCTCAATCAAATCAATCCTACGCAATTTTTGTCCCAGTATCAGCTATATCTATTGCCTCAAACCCCAATACTGTTTTAAACACTTTGTCAGGATTCACGGCTTAACAAATCAGACTGGAAGTTTGAACACCCAACTTAAGGGAGAATCACTCAAAATGGGAACCAGATTATTTATTTCAATAATGGCCTTATGGACGCTTTGTGTTATGCAACCACCCGTATTTGCCGAGTTCGGTCTGGCGGAAAATTCCCTCTCTGAATTCGGCGCTGTCAGATATGAAAATGTTTACACAAAAGTGCCAACTTCCGGCAAACTGGTCTCTATCAAAATTGCCGATAATGGGGTGATCTTTTACATTTGCCGGGAAAAAAACTCCTACGCCATTTATCACCTCGAAGTAAGACCCATGGAAAATTTCAAGGACAAGATAGAGCAGGACTCAAAGGAGAAAACCAGGAAGTGGGAAAAAATCCATCCCGACGAACTGTTACTCACAAAAGACCGACATGACTACGAGGTCAGGAAAAGGCTGAACAAATACAGTGAGGCTGTCTGGATAAGAAATGAAATAGTGATTGACCCGAGGCTTCAAGATAGGTAGTTGGCAAATCGTACACGGACAACTTTTGTTATTCTTGATCATCTATTACCTGTGAGGCTCGCGGTTTGTCATGAATTACTTAAAAACGTCCCACAAGACTCACGCCACATTCAACTAGGTAATATATTCATATAATACAACTGATTATATGACAAAAAACAAAGTGGCTTTACCTTCAAGCTTCAATAGCTTGTTAATAAGCACGATTTCTTAACTACATAATTTTTTTAAGTTTAATTAAAAAAATGCTTGATTGGGCGGGATTTTGTGATAGGTAGAAGTCACTTCTCAACATACCCTTTCGCTCTCAGTGAAAAGCCCAGAAAGGGGCGGCTAATTTCAGCCGTTTTCGGGCTTTTCATTTTTTCAGGGTTGATGTAAATAGTGAATGGCGCCGGAGGAGGGCTTTATTTCATCACATTTTTCCTTGATGACGGACATTCATGCAAGGGAGAGTCGTAAAGCCCATTCACTAAGTTGGACATTCAGCGCCGGCGCCATTCCAGCCAAACCGATACTAGAAGACTATACCCATTTCTACAAAGGCGCCGGAGAGGCTTGAGTCCATCTGTAGATCGTTGCGGTCTTCATATAGATTGATTATGCGATAACCACCCTTGGCGTAACCCCATCTGTTGTTCCCCATCGGAACGGCATACCTCAAACCAGCCTGAACATCGAAGCCCCATGTGCCATCCAGCCAGGCCACACCCGCCTTGGTGTCGCAGGATAAGGCCCCACCGTTGCACTTGTTGTCAATACACTTCTGAAATTCTATCCCGGACATCACCATGTTTCTAGTCCTGTCTACACCGCAGCAACTGCCACCGCAGATGCCGCTCTTGATGGTGTTCTTCTGCACGTTGAACAACCAGCTATTGTAGATGGAAACCCGGGCGCCACAAGAATTGATGGCTGTGTACTGAAGGCCTACACGCTGGTAATAATTGTCCCAGGTGCTGTACAACTGAGTCCCGGCAGGATAGGTGGTATTGCCGTAGGTAATGGCTCTGGTGGTTGTAAAAACCGAACTCAGACTTGTCGGCATCACCGTGTAAAACACCGCCCAAGAGGGGTTTAGCTGATAGTAGGCTGAATATTCCATCAGGTAGGCGTGTTCAGGTATGCCCAGATCATTATTCATGTCTAGCTGCGTGGTCGGCTGACCCAAAACCATGCCCGGCCATTGAACGGTTCCCTTGACTCTGGCAAAGAACACCTGGGCCGATAACTCCCATTGCCTGGGGAAACGTTTAGGCAAAATACAGACCGGATCAGGAGCCGGAGCGCAATTGATAACGCCAGGCGGACACAATGCAGGACCCTTGACCTTACTCACCGGCCGTGAACCATAACCCGCCTGGACAAATTCCGGGGAAACCGAACCGGACGCCGGGGCTAAGAGTCCCTGAGTCAGAGGAAGGCCTGTATCTGACGTAGAGACTCCGTTAGAGGCGCCCACCCCGTACGGATCAATGTTGACCTGAATAAAGTCATTGTTGTTCGCCGAAATGGCGGATGAACAAAAAACCATAAAAATTAGACAAACCAATAGCGTAACAGCGCTTCTTATCATTGCCCTGTCCTCCCAGCTC
>CALDNG010000264.1 GCA_937915285.1 uncultured Desulfomonile sp.
CTGATACCCCTCCCATTATCTGTTCGTGATATATACCCGGATGGATCATCGCCTTGTCCCCGGGTTTCAAAGACCTTGACGCCTGTTTCAATGTCTTGAAAGGCCTGTCGGCCGTACCGGGAAAATCCTCAGAGCCACGCATGACGTCGATGTGATAAACCTCCGCATGGCAAGGAACGTCGCAAATGCAAGGCCATGCGAGGGTTATCAATGCCGGAAGGATACCCCAGCAATATCTTATAAGGCCTCCTGACAAAAAAAGATTTGGAGCTTTCATCAATTTAATCCGTTTCTACCGCTCTGTTTTTGGATCAGAAATTATTGAACCAAAACGTTTGGTCAAGAAATCAACTCTTAACCGCCTGGACCAATGAGCGGGTAATTCGTAGATCATCGTCTGTAAGACACTGGAATTCTCTTGCCAGGTCTTTCCTGGAAATGCCGGTGTCATTGTAAGTCCTGACATCAGAAATTATTTCAAACCCGTTTTGTTGCATTAGTTGGATGTGGACTGAATGCGGCGCCCTGTTGTGCAAGTAAGGTCGATTCCCCTGCATCAAGCGCCACACAAAACTTGAACAAGCCCAGTGGCCGTTCCAGTCGCGTGTCATGCCATAATTGCTGAAGTCGATGAAGTGCGACATCCATCCACCCGGTTTTAGCCAGTATGCGAAACTAGAGTAAATGTCTGGAAGGTTTTCCACCACCTGCAGGACAACAGTGGACATGATCATATCAACTGAATGCTCAGGCAGCATGGTTCGTCCGCTGAACGGATGAATGTAGACCATCCGGATGTCTCCCTCGATGGCTTCTCCCCCGTCTTGTATCGACCTGGTCATCACCCGCCGAATCCTTTCGACCCGTCCGGAATCCAGGGCTGCGTTCAGAACATCATCCGTCAGAAGTTCCACCGGGAAACGGTCCAGTATTTTTCGAGTGCCTCGCTCCTCGGTAGGGTCTGTGCGGCATCTGAGAAGATCAATGGTTTCATCGAGGACTTCCAGGTTAATGTCAAGCCTGGCATGTGGAAGCTCATCTATGGCGTAATAAACGTCTGCGCCGCAGAGAAGGGCTGCCAGCCCGACTCCAAAGGATGATCCTGGACCTAGTTCCAGGACTGTGCGCGGAAACGGAGCCAAACCCGTCTTGTAAGCTTGGTAAACATGAGCCAGGTAGGTTGAATAACAATACATTGCCCCACTGGAATGGGTTAGATCGGAAAACTTCATGATACCCGGGACGTAGCTTATCAGCCCCTTGGTTATGGTTTCCAGTTCAGGAGGCAGCAAAGAAAGAAATTTTCTGACTTGCCTTTCAAGAGCTTTCAAATTAACGGACTCTCAATTAGTATTCATGGTTGAAGGATTGGAAAAACATTACTGGGTCACTTATGGCAAACGTTGTTTAGGGTTTACCCAAGTGAGTCTGTAATTTATACATTCGGTTTAAGGAAATTACTATTAAAAATAGACATAGCGAAACAACATCCAGTGTTTGTAGGCATGAGTTTTGTCTGGTAACTTTGATAACGGACTTCTGTCACATCCCAATCCAGTCAAGCTCGCAGACTAAGCGAATGAAGACGAACATGCTACTTCATCCTACCCCATCCGCTGTAGAAGTCATGATAAATCCGAGAATAAATTTTTACCCAGGTTGAAGAGATTTGTTCCAATCGTGGTAGATAAAGGAATGTATTTGTCGATTGATATTTGTTCGTATGAAGGAATGCGCAAGTTTCTCTCAGTTCTCAGGAGGACATACTTATGAGGCAGTTACTTCAAAACATGAGGAATGGTACGGTGACGCTTACAGAGGTCCCCTGTCCTGCTGACAGGGCCGGAAGGCTACTCATAAGGACACGCGCCAGTCTTGTTTCATCCGGAACGGAGAGAATGCTGCTGGATTTCGCCAAGGCCGGGTTTCTCAACAAGGCCCGTCAACAGCCAGACAAGGTTAAGATGGTTCTGGACAAGATAAGAACAGACGGATTGATCCCAACTATTGAAACAGTGCGCAATAAGCTGGAGCAACCCATGGAAATGGGTTACTGCAACGTTGGTCAGGTAATGTCGGTTGGCAAGGGCATCATTGATTATCAGGAAGGCGATAGAGTTGCCTCCAACGGTAAACACGCGGAAGTCGTTAGCGTTCCAGTAAACCTTTGCGCGAAAATTCCGGATGAAGTAACCGATGACCAAGCAGCCTTCACCGTGTTGGGGGCTATTGCCCTTCAGGGTATAAGACTAGTCCAGCCCACACTCGGAGAAATAGTTGTGGTGACAGGACTAGGTTTGATTGGACTGATTACGGTCCAGTTGCTAAGGGCGAATGGATGCAAGGTCCTGGGGATCGACATTGATGAGAAAAAACTAGCTCTGGCGCAACAATTCGGGGCCCAGACCATCAATATTCAAGCCGGCGAGGATCCAGTATCCTCCGCATCGGCCTATTCACGGGGCAGGGGAGTCGATGCCGTAATTGTAACCGCCGCTACCAGAAGCAACCAGCCAATCCATCAGGCAGCCCTGATGTGTCGCAAGAAGGGCAGAATAGTGCTCGTGGGAGTTACCGGTCTGGAACTGTCGCGGGATGATTTCTACGAAAAGGAACTGTCCTTTCAGGTATCATGCTCCTACGGTCCTGGAAGATATGATCCGAATTACGAAGAAAAAGGGAATGATTATCCTATTGGTTACGTCCGCTGGACAGAAAAGCGGAACATGGAAGCGGTTCTGGAGATGATGGCTAATGGCAGCCTCAATGTAACGCCACTAGTTAGCCATTCATTCCCAATTGACGAAGCTCCGGCCGCTTACGAACTGGTCACCGGCAAGACACCATCACTCGGAATCCTGCTCAAGTATCTGGACACAGATCAGCTATCCCAGGAGACCTTGCGAAATCCTGCCGTCCGGGTCTCAGCGCCTGTCGCAGTCTCACGTGCGGCCATGGCGACCATTGGTTTTATAGGTTCCGGTAATTATGCCACCTCCATGCTGATCCCTGCGTTCAGGTCCGCCGGAGCAGCCCTGAAAATGGTTGTCTCAGCGCAGGGTCTGAGCGGAGTGCTGGCCGCAAAAAAATATGGCATAGAAAATACCACTACCGATACAAATAGCTTATTTGAGAATGAGGATATAAACACCATTGTTATAGCTACCCGACACAATACCCACGCCGGGTTCGTCATCAAAGGGCTTGAGGCAGGAAAACACGTTTTTGTGGAGAAACCGCTGTGCCTCAATCTCGATGAAATGGCGCAGATCGAAAAAGCCTATCAAAACAACATCGACAAGGGCGCTCCCACTCTTCTTATGGTCGGCTATAACAGACGTTTCGCTCCTCAGGTAAGAAAGATGAGCGAACTGCTCATGTCGGTGAAGTCGCCCAAAGCGCTCATAATGACTGTCAATGCTGGGCACATTCCGGTTGAGCACTGGACACAGGATCCCTTGATCGGTGGTGGCAGAATCATAGGGGAAGCATGTCATTTCATAGACCTGCTGGGCTTTCTCGCGGACAGTCCAGTATTTTCGTGGCGCCTCACCCCTATGAAAGCGCCCCTTAGGGACACGGTTACTATCGATCTTCAGTTCACAAATGGATCAATCGGTTCGGTTCACTATTTTTCGAATGGTAGCAAGGAGTTACCAAAAGAGCGACTGGAAGTCTTCAGCGAGGGACGTGTTTTACAACTGGATAATTTCCGTAAACTGACCGGTTTCGGCTGGCCAGGCTTTAGCAAAATGAACCTCTGGCGTCAGGATAAGGGTCAAGCATGCTGTGTTGAACAGTTTGTAAAGGCGATTGAAAAAGGTGATCGCTCGCCGATTGATTTCGCGGAAATACTGGAAGGAACCAGAATAAGCATACTGGCCCAGAAGCAGGACTCGTGAGAGAGATATCCCCGAGCCGTCACAACTAAATTTGGCCCGGATACTTCCAAAGTTTGGGTTTGCTGACTGGATGGCGGACAGTCCTTGAGTCCAAACGGGTATTGATGAAATAGAAATTCGGGAGCTGATGGGATTTCTCATCCAGGGATGTTTTCAGACGGGTCGGCCCAGGAGTTGGGTCAGGAGTCTCTTGTAAATGGCGTATTGATGAGACCAGTCATTTTGCGAAGCCTTGTTATATGCGTTTGAAACAAGGCTTTTCTTGTATTCAGGTGAATCATGAATCTGGATTATCCTGGACGCTAACCCCTCAAAATCTTCAGAATCATGGAAAGCTATTGCTTGATCCCCATACAGTTCTTCCAGAACGGTGAGTCTGGTTGAAACAATAGGGAGTTTTGCAAGCGCCATTTCAGGTATTTTTAACGACAACGCCCAATCCATGTGACGGTTTCGGATGGCCGGATATATCCCGACGTCTGCAGAGGCCATGACTCCAGGCATCTTTTCTATGGGAACAGGTGAGGTCACATACATAAGGTCCGATACACTCAACTCATCAGCCAGCGCAAAACAATCTTTAAGGCCCTTGCCCTCGTCTATTATCTTGGGAACTATCTTGAACCTGATGTTGGGTATCTGTTGCCTCAGTAGTGGCAGAGCCCTGACCATAGTTTCCAGGCCGTACCTAGTGGCTACGGTGCCCACATAGAGGACTGTATAAACCGAAGGATCCTTTTTTGCCTCCGCTTCAAGCAACTCCGCCGCAAAAAGCCTGGAATCAGGGGCATTCATTATGACCGTAATCTTGTCTGCCCGTGTGCCACGGAGAACCAACTGCCTCTTGAAAGACTCCAGCGCTGTGATCACATGTGTTGAGAAACGGCAGGAAGCCTGTTCCAGTAATTTCAATCCCCTAATCAGTATGTGATCCGGCCCTGCATTTAGTTTGGACTCTCCAAGTTCCGGCATCGGGTCGCCGATGTGAAGAATGACCGGTTTCCCCATCAACCTTTGAAATAAAGCAGTGAAAACAAGAAAGTCCGGCATGTTATGAACATGAATCACATCGTAACGGTTTTTTATGTCCAGACGGTTTAAATGGTAAAACATCGAAACGACGGTTGAGGCCCAATCCAGGATGTGCCCCAATCCTTCATGACGTGACCTTGTCTTTTTCAATGTGTAGCATCTGACAAACGGAGGCCTGCTCTGGTCTGAACCGTCATCTGACGCCAGGCTTATGACATCCACATAATGTCCATCCTGAGCAAGCGAATCAGAAAGACGCCTGACCCTCACATGACGGACAAAAATGTTGTGGAGGAGCATCAAGACCCGTAAGGGGCGAGGATTAGATGAATCTATAGACCCATTTGGGGATGTGTAATTCACGTTTATTGAGCACCAAACCAAGGATGTTCGTCCTGGCCGATTTCGTCTTGTTTATGGCAAATTCAAGAACCTGCTGTTTGGTCGTGTTGGCCTCCACCACTATGATCGACCTGTCAACCTGTTCCCCAATTATCTTGGCGTCGACATACGGAATCATCGGAGGTGAATCCACCACAATAAGGCGATACCTCTGCTTGAGCTTGTCCACAACAACCCCGAAATTCTCCAGGATCATCTCAATGTTCATGTTCTTCGAGGCAACCTCGTTGCCTGCAGCCTTTATCGCCTGGATGTTGAGAATCTCGGATAATTCCACATTGTCGAACACCGATTCAGGGTTTTCAAGAGCCGCATTCAAGGATTTCGAGGAAGACAAACCCAGCAACTCACGAAAACATGGGTTTCTAAAATTTGCCTCTACAGCTAGAACACTGTTAATATCCCATAATTCCGAAACGAATTTTGTGAAAGCTAAGGCCGTGGATGATACTCCCTCCGTAATTCGCGAAGAAGTTATCTGCACCGCAGCATTGACAAGTTCGCTCTCAGGCTGGAATAATGCCCAGTGTAGACGGCGGAACTCATCCGGATATGAATCCACAATTGTACTAATAGTATGTTGAGTCATTTCAATAGGATTATAGAATAAAGTAAGCTATAAGTCCATCCAAAACTCCCACACATAAAATCTCATAAAATACTTTAGGTTTTTATCATTTCTTATTGACATTTCTAATTTTTTAGTCATATAATACGAAAAAACAGCAAAGAGGCTTTCTTAAAATATATTTTATGACACAGGTATATGAAGCTAAAAACACTATCTAATAAGCTATGGGCTAATATAGTTTGTGTCCGCTCTCGGACATGGCGCACTCTTTAAAAGCATCTGTTTAAGGCCCTGAACGGATATTTCTGTCCCAATGCGGCCGGACATCTCAGGAATGTGAGGAACGCGCAATGACGCGTTGGAAACCCAATCTAGCTCCAGTAGACGAAGCATTAGACGCAAAAATGTCGGAAGAGCTGCGTCTGAAGAAAGTGGAGAAGCTGGTTGAGTCTCCTGCGGCTCGTAATCCGATTGGGGATGTTTCGATAGCGGAGTTGGGCGGCGATTCCAAGGCATCCGACAACACTGGCCAGTCTGCTCCCCAGACTTCTTCTTCTAAAACATCAAATCAGCCAAACCCGCTAGACGATGCTTCAATAGACGACCTGGGAAGTTTTCTTGAGTTGTCGTCTGAAGAAAAGACCAAGGAGTCCGAAACCCCTGATACCAAGGCGCAGAATGCTCCTCAACGTCTTTGGGACGGCGCCAGACCTTATTTCAGACATGCAGCGTTTGTATTTGGGTTGATTACGATTTTGGTCGGCACATATTTGACCTACAGGTTTTACTACACTGATACCAAGGTCACATCGACCGTGTATGTTCTTAACAACAATCAGCCGGTGCATCATGAGGCCTTAAAGATTACTGATCCGGCTACCATGTCCAATTTTGTGCAGAGATTCTTCGTGACCATGCTTCTTGAGCGTGGCATGTCTTCGAGCAAGGAAACACGCTTCTCTTCAGCCGTGGAAATGCTGGACTGGTTCAGAAAGAGCCTCAAGATTGATAGGGAAGTAGGCGATCATGCGGCGCGTATAACCTTCAATCTCACTGGAAGCGATCCTGTTTTCATGAGCAGACTGATAGACGGCTATGTCAGTTCCTATATCGAATCCAGGGTTGCGATGGATGCTCAGACTCCGGTTGTCGAAACAAACGTTTTGCAGAGTCCGGCTCCGTCAAAGAGTTCAAACAATGCCTCACCCGAATCTGAAGCCACTGTAAGCAACAATCTGAAAGTGGTTGATGAAAAATTGAAGAGGCTCGATGAGATCGACCAGGAATATGTGTCTGCACTCAGGCTTTTGAGCAAAGATCGGCTTATCGGTATCACTGACAGCAACGTTTTTCGTGGCTTCATGCCTGAGTCCGATTTGGCTACCAACTCCGCTTTGGCCAAACTCCAGAGTAGGGTGGTTGAATTGGCGGTCCAGAAAAACGCGCTTCAGGTGAAATTCGCTCCTTCGAGTCGAGAGATTCAGTCGATTGAACAGGAAATCAGAGGAATCCGTGAGGCTATGCGGCAATACCTCAATGAGCAGCGTCAATTTGTTCAGGCAAGACGCGGTGAAATGCTTGCTGAGAGAGCAGAAGTCTTACGTCAAAAGGCTATTCTTTCAATAGAGACTGAGTCTTCAGGCGCGTCCCAGCCGCAACAGCAGAGCTACCCGGTGGCCGCTGCTTCCAGAAGGCCGGTTCAGGGCAACCTGCCGAGCGGTCGTTTCTGGTACGTGGGACAAGATGGGACAACCATCATAGCAGAGCCTACTTCGCTCGGTAAAAGCATGGGAACCACTGCTGTAAACAACATGCTTGGACAGATCAGGAATGATGCGCCTCAGGCTTTCGGATACTCTCCGACGGATCATTTGAACGGCGCAGGCATGCAGGGGCAATACAACCAGCTACCGTACAACCAGCAACAGGTTTATGGTTTACAACCGAACTATCCTCCGGCTGCGGCTCAACAGAATCTGTTCCAGAATGGGAGCCAGATCAATAATTACCCTTCCGGGCATCATCCTTACGGGGTTCAGCCAAACCAGTTCCAGCAGGCTCCCCAGGTTAATGTAAACCAGACGCAGGGGCCTGTTGCCGCCCAGGGAATATCCATGCCCAAAACAAACGACTATGACCAGCAGGCGCGTTCCAGAGACAGTTATCCCTCTCAGACGCAGGGCAGGGAAATCCCTATAGGCAGTTCATACGCAGCGCCCCCAATGCAGTATCAGCCGGCATCCCCCTATGCTAGCCCGTTGCACACAGGTGTAGGCCAAAGCCCGTTGATGTCTCACGGCCTGGGATCAAAGTTCCATCAGCCCAACCCTTCGTTAAGTCGTAGTCAGACGCCCGCATTCAGAGGATCATACTAATGAAAAGCGTCGTCGCGCCAATCCCGGCCGTTAAATCGAAAGCGCCAGATTTGTCTTGCGGCGGAAAGCTTGTCAGGCTTTTGGCCATGGTAATCCTGGTGGCGCTGTCAGCATCCAGCCTTGCGATAGGCGACATGCGGGAAGAGCGACCGGTCTGGACTCTGGGTTTCGAAGGGTTTTTCAGCAGTATTGAAGGCCGTATGGGTTTCGACCAGCAGAACGCCGGTTACGGAACCCTCAATGATCTGAGAGAAGACCTTGGCCTTCCGTGGGACAACATCTCATACAGGATAGTGGGCTCAATAAGGCCTTTGCAGCATCACATGCTTCGAATGTACGGGAGTGTGCCTGAAAGTTACCTGGGCCAGACGTTACTCAAAAGGGAATTACGCACGACTAGATATCCAGGCACTACTACTATAAATAACGATCAGACAATCGTGTATGCTCCAGGAACACTCATCAAATCACAGATGCGGACGGGTATGTTTGGTTTTGGGTATGACCTAGATTTTCTCTTGTGGCCTAACTGGGTAGGTGGTTTCAACGGTGATATAAGATATCTTGATCTAAAATTAAAAATGACCGGAACAGGCGTTGTCCAACCGACTGGGACGCCTATTCTGGACAATACAGTCGATACTATAAACGTTGATGAAATTGTTCCATGCCTCGGGGCCCATAGTGAAGTAGTGTTTCCACTCAATATGGGTTGTGGCTCCAATTCCACCGCAGGGGCTTTCAGCAGGCTAACCTACGGGATCACGCCTAACTATCTGAATTACGTTGATTTGGCGATGGGACTCACCCTCAACATGTCCCCTTCGTGCCGATTTGTGCTGAACACTAAAGTCGGTTACGAGCACGAGAGCATATTCCATGACACTCAAAACCGAAATGGCCGGGTGCTGGAATTGAAGCGTGACGGGATAATGTTTAGGGTCGAAGGTTTGTTTTGAGATGTCTCTAGGCATGTTGCGAACCAGTTTTGGGTAGGAGTATCAGGTTAAATGTTTAAAGAGAGCGGACATAAGGGTTTAGGGATCAGGCGATTAACAAAAATACGCCGTTGCCTTGCCTTGGTCTGCGTTCTGACGATGGCACTGGGCGGATGCGTCATCCCCAGGCATCGTGGGGTAGTTGTTGAACCTTTTCCCATCTCCGCATCAATGCAGGTCACTGAACACTTCCCTGTGGGATCGTATAAATTGACTGAGGGAGACACCCTTGAGTTTATTTATCTGACCAGGCCTCAAAAAACGGCCTCGAACTACAAGCTCCAGGTAAAAGACCAGATCGACGTAGAATTTACTTATCATCCGGAACTCAACCGAACTCTTAGGGTGCGCCCTGACGGGAAAATCAGCATACCGCGCAAACCCGACGTGCTGGTATCAGGGATGACACCTGACCAGGCGTCATCAATGCTAAGGGATGTTTATTCAGATCTCCTGAAAGACCCCGAGATTACGGTCACGGTTCGCGAATTCAACGCCAAGCTTGATGAACTACAACGAGCCATAGCCACTGCGCCTTACGGGCAGGCGCGCGTTAGCTCTATCAGGCCGGATGGCGGGTTGTCTCTGCCTTATATACCTGATGTTCAAGCGGCAGGCCTGACTGTCCCGGAACTGACTTCAAAGGTTAACAAGGCCTACGCAGACCTAATCAGTGACATGACTGTTTCGGTGCTTCTCAAAGACGTAGTCGGCAACCTGGTGTTTGTTGATGGCGAAGTCGAAAAACCCGGCGTATTTACCATGAAGGGCCCAATGACAGTGCAGGCTGCAATAGCGCTGGCCGGGGGCACAAGGAATACGGCTGAACCGCGCACCGTACTGGTCATGTCAAAGTCCAACGACGGCAGGATAGTACCTCGAACTGTTGACCTGACCGCAATGACAGGCGCCACCGATTACATGCTGCAAAAGAACGACCTGATTTACATACCCAAGAGTCTGATAGCTCGGGCAGATGTATGGGTCGACCAGAACATCAGACAGTTGATCATGTTCCAGGGATGGTCTCTCGGTCTGAGCACTCAGTTGGGTAGATCAACATCCCGATAAGACATCCTAATTTAGATTAAAAAGGGCTGGTCAGCGTTTGATGGACCGGCCCTGCTATTTTCCAGAAGAAACATTCCCCGTGTAATTGGCCCGTTGAAGCCTGTAGGCAAAACGGTCTATCAGTTCCCAGGCGTCCAGACATCCGTCCATGATCAGCCTAAGCGTTCTTTGGCCATCCCCCGCCGTCATGTTTATTCTCTTTAATTTGTAGGGGTCAGATCCTCGTGGGTTGACGCCATGAATCGCAGTTACGGCCCATGGGTATTTGGCCTTTCTTAGGGCCACGCCGGTGGATTCAGAAAAATCACGTAGTGTTCCGTAAGGATAGGAAAAACCGCACGGTGGGCGTCCCAGCTCATCCAGTATTCGTTCACGAGAATGGTTCAGTTCCAACCGTAGTTCTTCCGGATTCAAGCTATTCATGCTGGAATGAGATACCGAATGTGAGCCGATTGAGAATCCAGCGTTCAGCATACTTCTGAGGTCGTTCCAGGAAACGTAAGGCCCTTTTTCTTGGGCAAATTCCCTGTCAACATATCCCGTAACAATGAAAAAGGTTGCCGGGATTCCGAATCTCTCAAGAGTTTCAGCCACGAATCCCCCAATTTCGGAGTATCCGTCGTCGAATGTAACAGCTACAGATCCCGGAGGCGCCGAAACCCCGTCTACCATGTTATTGATAAGCTCCGGCAGGCTCATCACACGGAATTCTCCGGACAGCATTGAACAATGCTCAACAAAATGTTTCCTGGTAAGATCGTGCGTTGTCTTCGGAGAATCAGTTATCCTATGATATGTTAGTATCCGGAAAGAACTCCGGTAGTAATTTGTTTTTCTGTATAGCGACGCTAGACCACTATACTTTGAAGCATATTCTACTGCCCATTTTAATAATCTTTTTGCGATCCGACGGGATTTCATGAGTTTATTTCCGGATTTTCCACAAGTCGCCTGATCAGAATTTGTCCATTTAGTCTGCGGTTCGGTTTTTGGATCAAATGAGGATACCCGACAAGGGCGCCATAAATCTACTTTTTACAAACCGGAACAATGCCCGTGTCTGAGGTTCACTTACATTCTCCACGAGTATTTTTCCGTCGTAATGCGCAAGAATATTCATGAATGGTCTGAAGCCAAGCAACAATTTTAAGGAACGCGGGATACTACATGTGCGGAATAGTTGGTTACTACGGCAGCTTCGACAGGGAGCTGCTGAAGCGAATGAATGACCTCCTGACTCACCGTGGTCCGGACGGATCGGGCATTTATTACTCGGACGTCGCCCCGGTTGGCTTGGGGCACAGGAGGTTGTCAATTATCGACCTGAGCGCAGCGGGCGCGCAGCCTATGAAAGACGCCCAAAACAAATGCGTGATAACTTTCAACGGAGAAATTTACAACTACAGGGAACTGAGGGAAAGCCTGATCACAGACGGGTTCAGGTTCAACAGTCAGACTGACACTGAGATCTTGCTGAACCTTTATTTAAGAGATGGGCTGGACATGCTCACTAATTTGAACGGCATATTCGCCTTTGGCATTTTTGACACCAGGGATGACTCCATTCTGCTGGTCAGGGATGGTTTTGGAGTAAAGCCGCTCTATTACACTACGACTCCTAAAGGATTTCTTTTTGCCAGCGAACTGAAAGCGCTATTGCTTGAACCGACTGTCAGCCGCGAAATCAGTTATCAGGCGCTCCATTATTATCTAAGTTATTCATGGGCCCCGTCCCCGTGGACGATGCTAAAGGAAATCCGTAAGCTCGAGCCAGGACACGCGCTGATCATACGTAATGGAAGGATATCTGAGGAGAGGGTTTTTAGCCAAGTCCCAATCAAGAAAGCAGAACTGAAATGTGATGAGATTGAAGCCATTCAGATGACGCAACATGCCTTGTCCGTAGCGGTTGAGCGTCAAATGGTGGCGGATGTTCCGGTGGGGGCGTTCTTGTCCGGTGGTTTGGATTCAAGCTCTATATGCGCTTTCGCCAGGAAACATGTCACCGGCGGAAAACTGAAATGTTTTACTATTGAGGCTAAGGGATTCGAGGAGGAAGGTTTCGTTGATGACCTGAAATACGCCAGACAAATGGCTTCCTATCTAGGTGTCAGCCTGGAAGTCATTCAGGCAGGCGCTCAGGAAATAAGCGATCACATGGAGAAAATGGTTTATCACATGGACGAGCCATTGGCCGACACCGCTTCCATAAACACCATGATGATTGCCAGACTTGCACGTGACAATGGCATAACGGTTTTGCTCTCCGGAACAGGCGGAGATGACCTTTTTGCCGGTTACGAGAGACACATGGCTCTGGAGCTTGAAAAATTGTGGGGTTGGGCCCCCAGGTCTTTAAGGAAGCTGATGAGCCTACTGGCGGGAGTGATGCCGATCTATTCACCTATCATGAGAAGGTTGGCAAAGGTTTTCCGATTTGCGGAGATGGATCCGGACGCGAGAATAGCCGGCTATTTTCACTTGGCCCATCCTGGTGTTGAGAAGTCAATTCTCAGCCAGGATTCTAGAAATGCGCTAAAGGATGAACCCTTTTCAAAGCCATTGATGGATGCTCTGGAAGAAACGAATGAAGCGATGGACCGCTTAGAGCAGATGCTTTTACTGGATGCCAAACACTATCTGATCGACAACAACCTTCTTTACACGGATAAAATGACAATGGCCCACGGGGTAGAGGCTCGTGTGCCGTTTCTGGATCCTGATCTGGCAAGAATTGCAGCAGACCTACCTTCAAAGATGAAATTCCACAAAACCACCGGAAAGTATGTTCTAAAAAAAGCCATGGCTTCCCTTCTACCCATGGAAATTATTGAACGCCCCAAACCCGGTTTTGGAATACCTATCCCGCGGCTTATCAAAAACGAGCTGAAGGAATCATTTTCCGATCTGCTATCTGAAAAAAGCATCAAGTCCAGGGGTTTTTTCGATTTTGCCGGAGTTCAGGCACTGCTAAAACGGGACTCGGAATCCAGAATAGACGCTGCAAATCTAATTTTCACAATC